>JAKSIB010000039.1 GCA_024399065.1 Fibrobacter sp.
AGTACGGCGCAGACAAGAAGGTCACCCACACTTCTACCGGTGGTGGCGCTTCTCTCGAACTCCTCGAAGGTAAGGAATTGCCGGGCGTCGCATTCCTCAGCGATAAGTAATTCACTTATAACGCATCGAGATGCTGCGTTGTTCGCCCCCTTACGTACGACTAGTACGCTACGGGGGCTCACGCCTTGCCTCTCTCGGTTCTAAGTGAATTCCTGTTTGTGGAATATTAAAAGAGCCTCTCGCGACGAACGAGAGGTTCTTTTTGTACAAACTTTTGGTAGGCTGGTTAGGGATTAGCCCTTACTGCTGGATTGGTCTGCGCCGGGAACGGTTTCGTCGTGTTCCTCGAACTGGCTAACCTTCTTGAACCAATAGTCTTCGCTATTGATGGAACTCATGTTGTTGATGATCGCGTCCAGGTCAAGTTCTTGATTTTCGTTTTCGTTAGGCATGCCTTGAATATAACAAATGTGTTGCGTTTGGGGTAAATTAATGTTCTTGATGGGACGTTTTTTTTATATTCTGTGCTGGAAAAGGGTAAAAGGAGGTTTTCTTAATATGAAAAAAATTGCTTTTGTGATGGTGTTGCTTTTTTCGCTTAACGCTTTCGCTCAGGAAGCTGATTCTGCCGAAAAGAAACAGATTGTCGTTCCTACGGTTCAAGAACAAAACGCTGCAATTGCAGATAGCATTAAATACTACCAGGAACAGGTGGACCGCTATACGGCTTCTGGAACCATCAAGGTGTCTCGTGGCCGTAAGTTGATGCTGGCCGGCGGCATTGCCATGGCTCTCGGCTTGGGATCGTTTGCGTATAGTCTCGCAGATGGTAATTTGAGCGGCGATGGAATGTTCTTCCTTGCGGGGTACACAACCGCTTTAGGTGGCCTGGGGGTGTTTACCGCAGGTTTTATCACCTGGTACATAGGATCGTCTAGAATGGATTCCGCCGATGAGTATCAGCAGAAGCTGAACCGCATTAAGGAACGTGATTCCAAGATTAGCTTGCAGTTGGTTCCCTCTTTTGATGTTCAGTCAAAGTCTTTGGGCGGAACGCTTGCCTTGAATTTCTAAAAAGGGGACTGCCGATATGAAAAAAATCGTTTTGGCTTTGATAATGTTCCTTTCCTTTAACGCGTTTGCACAGGAAATGGACACCACTCTTGCAGTTACCGCCGATGGTGAAACTGTAGGACTTGTTCACCAGAAAGGCATGTTGCCTGTGGTACCCGAAGGGATGAGACTCTTGACGGAAGAATCTTCCGATAACGTGGTCCCGGCTGAAGTGTCCGATGAAAATGCCGTGGCTGTTGAAGATCCTGCACCCTTTATTGATCCGGCAAATCGTGAATATTTTGGCGCTACCGTGGATAGCGTGGAATACTATCAGAATCTCATCGATCGTTATACGACTTCCGGTACCAAGATGAGCAATTCTGGCGTAGGCTTGATGATCGGTGGCGGCATTGTTGGTGTCTTGGGCTGCTTGATGATGGCTGATGCTGATGAAGAGGACGATTTGGACGACGGCATTGGAGAGTTCTTTTCTGGATACATGCTGTTCCTTGCTGGCGCAGGTGCTGTAACCACAGGTGTTGTTTTTAAAATTGTTGGTGGCGCCAAGTTGCGCAGGGCTCATCGATATGAAGGCGTGTTGCATGATTACGAGAAACGTAACGCAGTTTCTGTAAGGGTGGCCCCGTTTGTAAATCCTGTGAACAAGTCCCTTGGTGGCGCCTTGGCGATGAACTTCTAGTTCTTCTGTTTGTACGTTTGGGGGCTGGGAGACCTTTTATGAAACGTTTAGTGCTTATCTTTTGTTTGCTGTTTTCTGTGTGTGCCTTTGCCCAGGAAATGGATACGACGTTTGTTGTAACGGCTGATGGGGACACGGTTGGTCTTGTTCATAAAAAGGGCGAATATCCTGTGGTTCCCGATAAATTTTTGGGGAGGATGAAACAGGGTGTTGCTCCGGAATTGACTCCAGTTCAAAAGTCTGCGCAAAAGGCTGTTGAGGCAGAATCGAGGCTGAACGAAACCTACGTTGACAGTATCAAGTATTACCAGGCCTTGGTTGATCAATATAATTCCGAAGGCCGCATTCGTCTGTACTTAGGATGGTGCGGAATTTTTGCGGGATTGGCTGTGATGGCTGTTGGGAATGACATATCTTCGTCTGGAGAATCCCGTACTGGAAAACCTAGCGAAATGTGGGCAAACTTTGCGCTCTGCGGTGGCCTTGGAATTTCTATCGCAGGCTTTGTTGTTCGCAGTATGGGCGCTCGAAGGCTCGAGAAGGCCGAGGAATATACAAGAACTCGTGATATGTATAAACGATATGGATCCAGGATCAGTGTGAGTGTTGCTCCGGTGGTCAATCCCATAAGCAAGGCCTTGGGTGGAAACCTTGCGCTGAGTTTCTGAGGTGGGAGGATTTAAATGAAAAAGTTGTTTTTGATTCTTTGTTTACTTTTGACTTCTGTTTTTGCCCAGGAAATGGATACAACCTTTGTAATGGATTCTAGGGGCGAGATAATTCCGTTGGTTCATGAGAAGGGGCAACTTCCTTCGCTTTCCCAAGTGCTACCTGTGTCGGTAAACGTTGAAAAAAACATTGATGATAGGGCTCTTGCTATTGCTGAAAAGCTGATTGCCGATAGTATCGCCTATTATCAAGGGCTGGTTGACAAGTACAAAACCTCCGGTGAAAAGAAGGTTGTTACGGGCTTGTGGATGATGCCTTTTGGTGCGGTTGGCTTGGTTGCTGGAGTCTGGTGCTTGAATAGTCTCAAAAGTCAAGCGGGTGGTGGGTTTGCGATAGGTGCGGCTGTTATTCCAGGGGGACTTCTTCTGGGTGGCGGCGCATTATTGGTTGGAGGGGTGCTGAATTACACGAAGGGTAAGCAACATAAGAATCTTTCCAGCGAGTACGAAAATCAGCTGAGGCTGTTCAAGGAACGTAATCAGATTGTTCGTGAATTTCCTTCAAAAGGCGAAAATCGGGAGGCTCTTTCTAGGGAAGAAATTCAGTTTGCTCGGACTTCGCCTGTAGATGTGGAGAGGTTGGATGTAGAAAAAGCCTACGCTGAAGTCTTGAAAGATGGGCATTTCAAGGATTATAAAAAGAAGTCCGAATGCCGTGCGCAAAACAGTGTATCGGACTTTTACAAGTGCGTGGAGGATGCTTATTCAAGTGGTACGAAAACCTTTCTGGCTCTGGGCGGTTTATCTATAGGCGTAGGGGCTTTGGACCTTTCATACCGCTATTACAAATATGGTCGAGATGGAGAAAACGTATTCCGAGATGTTTTGGATGGCGCCGCTATTGTTTCTGGTGTGTTAAGTTTGGCTTATGGGGGAATCTATTGGAGTATGTCGGATAAGTACAAGGAAAAACTTGGCAAAATCCAGACGGAGGGATCTGTCGCCAATTTAAGGATGGCTCCTTACGTTGATCCAGTAAACGGTCGTTACGGCGGATTACTGGCAATGAATTTCTAAGGCGATTTTGAAAATGTTCCTGAACGAGATATCGTTCAGGATTTTTTATATTTGTGCTGTAAAAACGAGGTTTCTATGTCTGTAATCGTAGTCGACTATAATGCTGGTAACTTGACTTCCGTGATGAATGCGCTGGAACATATTGGCGTTGACGCTGTGTCTAGCCGTGATCCCGAGGTTATTGCTAAGGCTTCTCGCTTGATTTTCCCCGGGGTTGGTGCTGCAGCATCGGCCATGGAAACCTTGACTACCACAGGCATTGGCGAAGCCATCAAGACTGTGGTGAAGGCCGGCAATCCTGTGCTTGGAATTTGTATCGGCTGTCAGATTATTCTGGAAGAATCTGAAGAAGATGGCGGTGTGAAGACTTTGGGCCTGCTTCCTGGCAAGGCTGTCCGCTTCAAGGATGAACCGGGCCTGAAGATTCCCCACATGGGCTGGAACCAGGTGAACTTCACCAAGGAACACCCCATTATGAAGGGCATCAAGAGCGGTAGCGACTTCTATTACGTACATTCCTACCATCCGGTGGTGCCTGCGGAATACAGCTTCGCAGAAACCACCTACGGAACCCAGACGTTCCAGGGCCTCATTGGCAAGGACAACCTGATTGCCTCCCAGTTCCATCAGGAAAAGAGCGGCGACGTGGGCCTTGCCATGCTGAAGAACTTCTGCGACTGGAAGGTTTAGGCATTCAGCAAGTTTTGGAAGTTTTATGAATCTTAGAACTGCAGTTTAATGACTGCAGTTTTTTTTGTTTAGTTGTGGTTTAGACAAAAGAATGGTTTGTATCATAAAAATACTTGATTTATGATACGAAAGTTTGTATATTTGTGATACATAGGTGGAAGCGACTTGTTGGGTTAGGAGTTTAGGGTTAGGAAAAACGGGTCGCTTCCGCCTTTGATTTTTTGGAAGGAGGCTTTTTATGAAAAAGTGGTTTGGCTTGGAACTTGCGTTGCTAGTATCTTTGCTGGCTTGTTCTCCCGACTCTGATGGCAAGAGTTTCGTGAATGCTTCCGGCGATGAACCCACGGAAGAAAAAAAAAGGAACAGGAGCTTCCCTGTGATACTGTCGGCGTCAAGGTGGGGATGCATGTAGCAGAAATGTACACACTTCCTGTGATGAAGACAACGGTTTTGTGTGATTCGACGTTCTTCTGGAATGGAGGCGATTTTACTCCGGAGTCTCTTGATTTGGGGTGGATGAATTATTCTTCCAAGGAAGGTGTTGATTTAGGATTGGAACGCTCGTTGAAGGTTATTTAGGTCAGTGCAACTAATTTAGCTTGGTGTGTATGAACCCAATTACGGAGTATCAGGATTATCGCTGCTATATGCAGGATTTTTACGACGAAAGGAAAAGAACTTCGTCGTTTACTTGGCGTGAATATGCCCGTTTGGCAGGATTCACTTCTCCGACGTATTTGAAACTTGTGTGCGAAGGCAAAAGTAGCCTCAGCGAATTGGGTGTTGAAAGAGTTGCGTCCGCAATGAGCCTGAGTGGCTTTGAACTGGTTTATTTCCGTTACCTTGTAAGTTACAACCAGGCGAAGAACGACGAAGCCAAGAAAAACGCATTTTCTGGTATGCAGGATGTTGCCAAGGCCAACAAGTTCCGTGTCTTGGGCGGCGACGCCTTTACTTATTTTGAAACTTGGAAAAACCCGGTTCTCCGCGAATTGGTTGAGATTATGCCTGGTGCGACTCCCGAGGCGTTGGCGGAAATGTGCTGGCAACCGATTACCGCTGCTGAGGTCGAACGCTCTCTTGACTTTATGGTGAGCGTGGGCTTGCTGAAAAAGAAATCCAAGAATGTTTATGTTCAGGCAGAGAAGGCCTTGGTGGGCGATTCCGATGCCATTCCCTTGGTCATGCGTTCTATGCATCGACAAATGGCGGCACTTGCGCAAAAATCCATCGATGAGTTTGACGTGGAAGAACGTAATGTCTCTGGAATGACCATGGGCATTGATCGAAACGCGTATGAGCAAATCGTAAATGAGCTTAATGCTTGTCGAAGAAAGATTGGTGCCATTGCTGCTGCTTGCAAAAAAACAGACCAGGTTTACCGCGTGAATTTGCAACTGTTCCCGCTGACCAAAAAGAAGGTGGAGGAAAAGTGATGAAGACTTTGAAGTTGTTCGGTTTGTCGGTGGCAATACTTGTTTGTGCCTGCACCGAAACTAAAGATACCGTAGGAATTACAGAAGAAGGCAACGCCGTGGCTGAACTCTCTTCTTCGTCTACGATTCCTGGCGCTCAGTCTTCGTCTTCTTCGTACACAGGAATTCCTTCGTCTTCTTCGGAAGGTCCGTCAATTGGTGATTCTCGACCTTATGTATATTGGGTTGGCAGCGAAAGTATTTACCAGATTGATACTGGTGAAGATGCCGGTTATGAGACTTCCGGCTACTGGTATACTTATACCGATGGATATGATGGTGGTGCTTCCAGCGTAACTTGGCCTGTGGAATCGGGTAATGATTATTCAGGGGACGTTATCGATCCGATCATTGATTATTGCGGTGGCCTCTGCGGTACAATAACGCTGGATCGCGGAACCCTGACGAGCGATCCCTTTGTTGGATTTGCATTTAATGTGGCTGGTGAAGATGATCGCTATGTTGCTTTGCCTGCGGATGTGACAAAGTGGGGTGGCATCTGCATTACCTATACATCTGACTTTGCAATTAATGTTAAGCTAGGCTTAGGTGATTCCCTGGAAGCCGCGATAAACTATGACTTGCCTTATGTTAGCTTTGACGCCGCACCTATGGATTCTGTTTCCCGTTGCGCGGAATGGTCTGAATTCAAACAGAAAAATTCCGATGAAATTACGGGCGAACAGGCTGCAACGCAACTGGTTTCCATCCACTTTGTATTTGTGGGCGAATCAGGAATGACGGGCCAAGTCAATATTATGGCGTTCAGAAGTAAGGATTCTTTGCCTGAGTAAATTTTGGGGTTAGAAGAAAAAGAGGCCTCCGTCGTTTTGACGGAGGCTTCTTTGTTATAAAAAGCGCGGGGAATGAACTGCGCGTTTTTGCTAGGGTGAACAGCACTGATTACGGCAGCTCGCCGCCGATCAGTTCCATCTGCTTTTTATAGATGTCCTTACATGCGTTTTCGCCCAGGTCGAGAAGGGTATTGAGCATGTTGCGGTCAAAGCTTGCGTGTTCGCCGGTGCCCTGGACTTCAATGAAATTCTTGGCGTCCTGCATGACCACGTTCATGTCCACGTCGGCAGCGGAGTCTTCCACATAGCAGAGGTCGCAGAGGGGCTTGCCGTCAACGACGCCTACGGAGATGGCGGTAATGGCGTGCTGGAGGATTTGTTCGGTGAGACCGAGGCGAGCCTTGATTTTCTTGAGGGCGATGGCGAGGGCGACAAATCCGCCGATGATGCTTGCGGTACGGGTGCCGCCGTCAGCTTCGATGACGTCGCAATCGATAACGATTGCGTTCTCGCCCAATGCGGCGAGATTGGCGGCACCACGGAGGGAACGACCGACCAGACGCTGAATTTCCTGGGTGCGGCCGCTGGCGCCTTTGCGTTCACGTTCGACGCGCTTGCCGGTACTCTGCGGGAGCAGGCTGTATTCTGCGGTGATCCAACCGGTGCCACGGCCTGCGAGCCAGTCCGGAACCTTCGGGAGGAGGGTGGCGTTACAGATGACGCGGGTGCGTCCCATTTCAATGAGTACGGAACCATCGGCGGAACTGATGAAGCCGGTGGTCATCTTGAGATTTCTGTATTCGTTATAAGCTCTGTCTGTACGTTCGTAGGCCATTTTAGGCTCCAGGTTCGAGGCTTCAGGTTAATATTTTAAAGTTTCTACAACGCCTTTCTTGAATGTTCCAAGAATATAGATGAAACTGGTGTAGTTCTGCAACTCTGCCAGAGCTTCCTTAGCGTTTGCGTCCTTAGCGTTGGCTTCGAAGGATACGTGGAAAATGTATTCCCAGGGCTTGTCCGGATGGGGACGGCTTTCGCAGCGGGTGAGGTTCAGGCCACGTTTTGCAAAACATCCCAAAGCATTGTAAAGTGCGCCCACTTCCTTGGAAGCGGCAAGTTCAAACAGGATGGTTGTCTTTGCGTTTTCACTTTCAGCAAAGTCGGAAGGTGTTTTCTGGATGCCGTAGAAACGGGTGAAATTTGTTCCCTTCAGGTTTTCAAGACCAGCTTTCAGAATGTCCAAGTTGTAAATCTTTGCAGCGTAGGCACTGGCGATGGCGCCTTCGTCGCGGGCGCCGCGGGCAGCAAGTTCTTCGGCGGAGCCTGCGGTATCAAATGCGGGCACTGCCTGAATCTGCGGATTTTCTGCAAAGAACTTGGAACACTGTGCAAGAGCCTGCGGGTGGCTATAAACGCGTTTCAGGTCTTCCTGCTTCACACCCGGCATGACGCAGAGGGTGTGTTCAATGCGAAGCATGACTTCGCCAACAATACGGTGACGCCATTTGTAGAGCAAATCGTAGTTGGCTTCGATGGAACCTGCAGTAGAGTTTTCGATAGGAATTGCTCCGCCGTCGGCTTCACCAGTTTCAATAGCCTGGTAGATTTCTTCAAAAGTATCTTTCGGTAAAGTTTCAATATCGTCACCGAAAAGATAATGGGCGGCGCAGTCACTGTAAGCGCCCTTACGACCTTGGAATGCAATTTTCTTCATAGTCTTCAAGTTAGAAAAAACGTCTGGCGCCCTTGTACTTGGGGCTCCAATATTTGTCGTTCATGGGGGAAATCATTACGCCTCGGCTGGTGCTGGCGTGGGTGAATCGATCTCCGTTCAAGTAAATGCCGATGTGGCTGATGCCCCAGAAGTCTCCAAAGAACACCAGGTCACCTTCACGAAGGTCCCCCCGGCTGACGCTTTTGCCACGGGAATCCTTATAGATGGCAGCTGCGTTGTGGGGAACGTTAATGTTGTAGAGTTCCTTGTAGATGACCATGACGTAGCCGGAACAGTCAATGCCTTTTTTGGTGGTACCGCCCATTTTATATCGGGTCCCAAGCCAGGTGTTGGCTAAGCCTTCCAAAGTCTTGGGGCTTGGGGCTGCCTTGGGTGTTGCGCGTTTGGCCGCTTTTTTTGCTGAGGCTGCACGGACTTTTTCTGCGGAGTTTTGCTTGGACTTGCTTGCGGCCTGGGTGGCGTTCTTGCCTACGCTCGTACTTGCGGATTTTTTTGCCGCCTTCTGTTCTTCTTGGAGTGCTACAACGAGACTGTTAATGACGGGGGTTTTGGCGGCCTGCTTTGCTGCTATTTCATAAGGGTCGTTGCTTATGGGCGCACCCTTGGGGATGGGTTTATAGTCGCCACGTTTGCGGTCATAACCTGTACGCACGGGAAAGGAACACGAAGCAAGAAAGGCACACGATAAAATGATCGTTGCCAAAATTCGCAAGATGTGTCTTCCCTGAAAAGCCATTGCTTGAAATGTATTAAAAAGTTCGCGAGAGTCTTAGAATCAGAATGGGCCTACGCCAAGATCCGATGAGTTTTCTGGAATTTTTGTGAGGATGGGTAGGCCGGTCATGTCACCCATCATCTTGATGTTGTCATCTTCCATTTGCAAGTTTCCGCTGATGCCGTAGCGATTCACGATGATGCCTCGGATATTGAGACCTTGTGCATGGGCGTATTCAACGGTGAGAACGCAGGCGTTAATGGAACCTAGAGCTGCCGTGGTGACAATGAGGAGCGGAACATCTACCGTCTTCATGATGTCGGTAAGGAAAATCTTTTGCGGGTTTCCGTTTGCTGAGACTGCGCTGGGTTCGTCGTAACGAATGGGGCAGATGATGCCGCCGCTTCCTTCAACGAATACGAATTCGTGACGCTTGGTTGCCGCTTCAAAGTCTTTTTTGACCTGCGCGAGATCCACCGGCTTGCCTTCCTTGCGGGCAGCCAAATGAGGGGAAACAGCTTCCTTGTAGACGTAGCTGACAAGTTCTTCTTGAGTGTCGGGGAGGCCTGCTACCGTTTTTACGTAGTCGGCGTCGCCGGCGACCCACTTGCCGTCGCGAAGTTCTGCACCGCTGAGGGCTGCCTTGTAGTAGCCGGCGTCAATGCCGGAGTCGCGCCACTTCTTTACCAGAAGGGCGGTCACAAAAGTCTTGCCAACGTCAGTACCAGTTGCTGTTACGAAATAACCTTTATTACTCATATGTCATTGCGAGCCGCAGGCGCGGCAATCAGAGATTAACTTTTCAAAATTTCAGCGATGCAATTTGCTGCGTATTGCAAATCTTTTTTTGAGTGGGTGGCCATCAAACTGGCGCGGAGTCTTGCCCGGCCCTTTGCTACGGTGGGATAGCGGATGGCGGGAATCAGGATTCCCTTTTCCTGCAATGCTGCGGAAGCTCGAAGAGCAGCGGCTTCATCGCCAATGACTATGGGAACGATGGCGGATTCTTGATTTTCAGCAAGTCGGCTGCTTGTTGGAACGGCTCCTGCTTTCACAAGAGCATCGCAGAAAAACTTTACGTTTTCCTGGAGTTGTTGAACTCGTTCAGGATGCTGCTCGATGAACTTCAAATTGTTGGCTGCAGCTTGTGCCATGGCAGGAGACATTGCTGTAGAGAATATGAAACTGCGGGCCTTGTTTCGCAAAAAGTCAATAAGGTTTTGCTTGCCTACCACAAAACCGCCTTCGCATCCGATGGACTTGCTTAACGTTCCTAGGGTGACGTCGGCATGATCGCAGGGGATTCCCTTGTCGTTAAAATGTTCTGCAAGACCACGACCTGTTTTTCCCAACACTCCAGTGGAGTGGGCTTCGTCAATCATCAAAAGGCAGTTGTTGGCCTTGGCGATTTTTTGAAGTTCAGGGAGATTTGCCAGGTCACCGTCCATGCTGAAAACGGCGTCGGTGACAATCAAGTAACGGGTAGCTGCAGGTTGTTCGCTGGAACTGTTTTTTGTGGAATGTTCTGTGCGGACTTCATCAATCACTCGCTGCAAATCAGCCATGTCGTTGTGTTTGTAAACGTAGCACTTGGCTTTGGAAAGTCGGATGCCGTCGATGATGCTGGCGTGATTCAGTTCGTCGCTAAAAACGATGCATTCGCTAACGATAGCTGTGGCGGGATCTTTGCCTCTGCGAACCTGCTTGCTGCAAAGTGCTGAAACGGTACCCACGTTTGCCATGTAGCCGGTGCCAAAAGTAATGGCGGCTTCTTCGCCCTTGAAGTTGGCCAAAGTCTTTTCCAATTCTTCGTGGGGAGTCTTGTTTCCTGTAGTAAGGCGTGCGCCTCCGCTACCTGTGCCCCATTTCAAAACGGCTTCGGCTGCGGCTTGCTTCAATTCGGGTTCGTTGCACAGATCCAAATAGGAATTGGATGCGAGAAGAAGAACGTCGCGAGTTTGCGCAGATCCAGTAATTTCAACATGGTTTGCTTCAGGGGTGTCCAATAAACGCATGGAGCGGTATGTGTGCGCCTCTTTTGCTGCTTGTAAAAAATCGTCGGCAAAATTATTTAAAACAGACATCTTGATATTTTTTCTAACTTTAACACTCATGAATTTAGAAAACTAAGACTCCTGCCGATGACAGAAATCTTAATCCTTGCATTTTTTTGTGTAGCACTTTTGACGTCGCTTGTGGTTGGCGTGCCTTTGCTGTATGCTCTGCTATTTGGACTTATCCTTTTTGCAGGCTACGGTGTGCGCTGTGCAGGTCTTCGCGAGACGGCGAAAATGTGCTGGAATGGTGTGAAAACTGCCCGAGGCGTTTTGCTGTTGTTTATTCTGCTGGGACTTTTGACTTCTTTGTGGCGAGCCGGAGGAACCATCCCTACGGTGGTGAGTTATGCGGTAAACCTGATTAGTCCCGCAAGTTTTATTCTGGTGACGTTCTTGCTGAATTCCGCCATGTCGCTCTTGACGGGAACCGCTCTTGGGACTGCTGGAACCATGGGTGTGATTTGTGCGACGGTGGGACGCTCCTTAGGTGTTGACGATGCATGGATGGGCGGAGCTATTCTTGCAGGCGTTTATTTTGGAAATCGCATTTCTCCCATTTCTTCCATGGCGCTACTTGCGGCCAATGTAACGAAGACGGATATTTACCAGAATGTTCGCGGAATGTTGCGCACGACATGGCTTCCGTTTTTGTTGAGTTGCGGAATTTATTTTGTGGCTGGAATTGGTGGCGATGGCGTTGTTGCGAACTCCGTGCCACTAGTTTCGCAAAATATAACAGAACTTTTCTCCAGGGAATTTTCCCTTTCCTTGTGGAGTCTGGTTCCCGCGTTTGTGATTGTTGTTTTGTCGGTGGCTCGGGTGCGGACAAGCCTTGTTCTTTTGTGGAGTTCTTTCGCAGCGTTTATCGTGGCAATTATTATTGAAAATCAATCTGTTATCAATTTGTTAAAATCAATCATTTTTGGTTATAAGACGTCTGTACCTGAACTTGCAAAGATGATCAACGGTGGCGGCCTCGTTTCTATGGTGAATGTTTTTGTCATCGTGGTGATTGCGGGATGCTTTGGAGGAATTTTCAGGGAGACACAAATGCTAACGCCTTTGCAATCTCTGGTGGCGAAGTTGTCAAAAAAGACCAACCCGTTTGTAGCCACATTGACTGCTGCCGTTGTAACCTCTTGCGTGGTTTGCAATCAGACCTTGACTATCATTTTGACAAATCAAATGACAGAAAATTTAGACGGCTCGAATCGCGATCAACATGCCTTGAATATTTACGACTCTGCCGTAACCGTGATTGCGCTTGTGCCCTGGTCCGTGGCGACAGCCATTGTCTTGACGGCAGTCAACGCGCCCAACAGCGCTGTGCTTTGCGCATGTTTCTTGTACCTGTTGCCGCTATCCAGAATGCTTAATATATTTGCAAAGAAATGATTATTTCTGCAAGCATTCGTACCGATTTACCGGCGTTCTATTCAAAGTGGTTTTTGAATCGTATCCGCGAAGGATACGTGCTTGTTCGCAATCCGTACAACAAGGATTTTGTAACTCGCTACGATTTAAATTCAAATGTTGTAGATGGACTTTTTTTCTGTACAAAAAATCCTGCACCGCTTATACCGCATTTGAATGAACTTGCGGATTACCGTTGGCTGTGGCATGTGACCCTGACGCCTTATGGGAAGGATATAGAGCCTAATGTCCCTGATAAGCATTTTGTTGTGGAAAAGTTCAAGGAACTTTCTGTTGCAACGAATCGTCACAATGCAAATTTTGGGAAGTCAAGTTCTATACTTGAAGATGTTTTTACTCTTGTAAAAAATCTGGATGCAGTGCAGTGGCGCTATGATCCGATTTTTATTACAGACAAATATTCCGTAGAGCAACACGTAAAATCTTTTTCTGTAATGGCGGAACTCTTGGCTGGCTACACTCACACTTGCATCATAAGTTTTGTAGATATCTATAATAAGGTGGCTCAAAATTTCCCGGAGCTAAAACCTGTTTCGAACGAAGAGCAAATTGCGATAACCAAGGCCTTTGTTGAAATTGGTAACCGTTACGACATTTCAATAAAAACCTGTGTGGAAAACTCTATGTTGTCAAAGTTCGGTGCTGATTGCAGCGGCTGCAGTACGGCTCAGGTTTTTGAAAAGGCTTTTGGTATTGAAAATAGTGCGTTGACTTTTGCTCCTCCAAAGAAAAAATTCGCCCGCTCCGAATGCGAAGTTTGTGTTGTCAGTGGCGATATTGGTGCCTATAGCAATTGCTTGCATCTCTGCAAATACTGTTATGCAAATTATGGTAAAGACGTGGTACTTTCAAATCACAAAATGCATGATTCGGAATCGCCATTGATTATAGGCAATTTAAAAACAAATGATGTGATTCACCAGGCTAAGCAAATCAGCTGGATTGTTCCCAGAAACGATAAGCAGATAAACCTGTTTGAGAAATAGAAATTTTGGTAAAATGATGAGTAAGTTTTCTGAATATATCGGCAGTCAGTTCGGGAACCCCGCGATTTTGTGGGTATGGTTTGTTGCGTGATTATGAATGTCATCAACAGGGCAATGTACAAGAATACAATTGCCTTGGTGGATGTTTCGCCTGATGACAAGGTGCTGGACATTGGCTTTGGAAACGGTTACTTGTTGCAACTTCTTTATAACAAGAGCAAGTGTGATATGTTCGGTATTGATATTTCTGAAGATATGGTGGCTGCGGCGACTTCTCGAAATGCGCACGCCAACCGCGATGGAAAACTTCATTTACAATGTGGTCTACACCAAGGATTGGCTGGATAAGCTGAGCTACACGAAAACGGGCTTCCAAAAATTTGAAGCCCAAGATTTAGTTGACTTTGGTAAAGAAGTTTTCGGTTTATCTGAATTGCATTTTTAGTCTTTTACGCAGCGGATGGAAAAAGCGTAACTTTTTTCTTGATCAAGGAGTCCCGCATATTCATAGTCGTAGTAGAAGTACAATGTGGTGGCTCCGCTCATCACTTCTGTGGAACCCCAGAATACTGCACCCAAACTATCAAAAGAACCATTTTCAAATCTTATGCCGGAAGGCAATACATTGAATCCGATGGCGTCGCTTCCATTTCCGTCATTGTACCAGCCGCTTTGCGATTTTAGTGTCACGCCTGCTGTAGCATAGCCTCCTACATCAATAATGAAATTTGCAAGTTGATCGTGATCGGGTAAGTACCAGCCGTCGGGACAAATCCCCTGAACCTCATCGGGCCAAGACTGTACGCAGTTTCTTCCGTCTCCGCATTCTTGCGGATTTTTATCATCCGTTGCAAATTTTACAGAGTCGATTGCCGCTGCCCAAGTGTAAAGGCGGCCGAATTTTTCACAATTGTCGGGGCTGTTGTCATAACACCAGCTTTTTCCTTTTAGGCTTGGTGTCTTTAGACTGTCGGCGTAATTCAAATTTTCTGCCATCCACCATGTGTTCTTGATTTTTACGGTTTTGTAACTTTTCCCGTCGCGCTCGTCCTGTAAAGTTCCGTATATGCAGTTGTCTTCCGCCTCTGTTTTGCAGGAAATGACATCATCTTTTTCTGAACTGCTTGATGTTTCATTAGAAGAACTATTCGTTACTGAACTACTTGATTCAACCTTTGCTGAGGATAGCCCTATATTCAGGGAGTCTTGGGAAGACGAACTTTGGATGGAACTTGAAGAATTGAAACTGTCAATATCCCAATCAGAATCATTGTCTGATGTGTTGTTACTGGAGTCGTCGCTGCAGGACCAGATAAATAAAGAAATCAAACCAAGGAGAAAAATCTTTTTCATAGTAAAGAATATATCCTTAAATTTTACTTCCTGCAATAACTGACGGCAGTTGTTATAAACGAGAGTGCGGTGAGGAGAAGTCCGGCGAAGACGGTGCCGTTCCAACCCCAGAGCGTCCAGAAGGAGCCGGAAAGGAATGTGCCCAGGGAGCCGCCGATAAAGTAAATGGTCATGAAGATGGTGTTCATGCGGCTGGTGGCTTCGGGGCAGAGTTTCATGACGGAACTTTGATTACCCAGCTGGATAAATTGCATGCCGATATCGATGAGGATGATGCCCGCGATGATGGCGGCGTAGCTGTTGCTTCCGAAGTAGAAGGTGGCCCAGGCGGCGGCCATGAGGAAGTTGCCTGCGTTGCAGAATTTTTCTACGCCGAAGCGTTTGATGTACTTGCCGATGCGAGAAGCGGTCAGGGCGCCGGCGATTCCGCAGAGTCCCAGAAGCCCAACGGTTTTGCTGTCCTGGAAGAAGGGGGCCTGCTTCATACGGAAGGCGAGGCATGCCCACAGCGCTAAAAAGGAGCCGAAGGCAAATCCCGAGCGGATGCTGTAGATTCGTGCCTGGGAGAACTGCACAAAAAGTTCCCCGATGGATTTCAGCATGCTGAAAAATGTGCCTCGGTAAGTGGTGGGTACGTTGGGCAATGCCTTGAACACAACTGCGGTAGACGTCAGCATCATGGCGGCTGCAATGAGGAACATGGAACGCCAGCCAAGCCATTCGCCCACAAGTCCGCTGCACACGCGGGAGGCGAGAATTCCTGTAAGGAGGCCGCTTAAGACCATGCCGGTTTTCAGTTCCTTTTCGTCAGGCCTTGAAAACAGGGAAACCATGGGCATAAAGATTTGCGGCGTCACGGAGCAGATGCCAGTAACGAAGGAACCTGCCAGAAGCATCACGGCGTTTGTAGAAAAGTAGATGGAGAAAAGCCCGAAAATCAGCAGGGTGAAATTTGCTAGCACGATGCGGCGGCGGTCAATCATGTCGCCCAGCGGCACGATAAAAAGCAGGCCCAGGGCGTAACCCACCTGTGTGAGCACCGGCATGAGATTCACATAGAATTCCGAAATCCCCATGTCCATGCGGATCATGTTCAGCAGGGGCTGGCAGTAATAAATGTTCGCCACCGAAATGCCCGCCATAATGGCAAGCATCAACGTGAGGGAACGGGGAATTCCTGCGTGTGGCTTAAGGGTGAACATCGAAAAACGAGAGCGTCGCGGATTTTTTGAAGCGAGTTAAGGACAGCGCACCAGCACTTTTTTCTTTTGCAAGAAGTCGATGCATTCTTCGGCGGTGGCCTTGTTTGAATCAAAGAGGAAAATGCGGCCGCCGTTGGGGTCGCCCATTTCCTTCAGCTTCATGATGCGGACGTAGCCAAGTTCCAGGCTGCCTACGTAGCCGGTGACGTAATCGGGATCATCGCTGATGCAAAGTTCTGCAACGATGCCGGGAGCGTTCGCCACCTTGGTGGCAAGGACGATGGCTTCGTTAAAATGATTTTTATTTGCGCTGGGAGCGGCTCCCGTTTCGCGGGCGTCCACGGTGTTGGACTTTAGAGCGTCCATGTAGGTGGCGCGAACTCCTCGTTCCTGATTTGGTTCCAGGCGGTTGCCGGTGCGGATGTCGTACAGCATGGCCCCGCGCATGGGGAAAGTGGCTCGGAGAAGTTCCGGGAGTTGCTGGCGGAAGTCGGCGAGGAATGCTGGATTCTTCGCTTCGCTCAGAATGACACTATTGTTGTGTGCTGCCTTGGCGACGGATTTTTCCACCAGCTCGAATGCTTTTTCTAAACCTTCCTGCCAGGTGTCAACATCGATGCGGGTCACGGGAAGCGCGTCCAGAATCTGGATTTCTTCTTTGGGGACTTTCTCGATCTTGATGTTGATTTTGTCGGGATCGCCCTTGGGGTGATTCATGGCGCGGCGCACCATGGCCTGGCAAACTTCTTCTACAGCGTCACGAGTGACGATGCGTTCAGCACCGGAAATATGCTGCTCGCGGGTGGGGCGACTTCCGTCTGCAAGAACTTCGGCGGTTTCGTCCTCGACCTCTTCAGAGGCGCGCATTTTTAAGCTGTAGTAGTCCATAATTTTTCCAAGTTGAAATTTAGAAAAATATGGCTGGTTGAATTTTGTGCGATACTATTTTTTGAAAATAGATGTAATCGCCAAGGTGTCTTTGGTGTCATCCTGAGAAATAATCAAATTCCAGGTGATTGTGGTATCATTTTCTGGATGGAATCTGTTATTAAACACGTAAGTTAAGGGGGTTGGGGAACTTATGGGATATTGTTTTACGATAGGTGATGTTGCCTGGATTGTGATAAATGCTAGGTAAACATCCACGGATTTTGGAAGTCCTTCAAAGTTCAAGGTTCCATAAACTTGAACATCGAGAGTAGTGTCTGCAGGAATTTCTTTGAACTTTTCTCGAATGGCGCTAGTGTCTGCTTTCGGAGCTTCGGCTTTATAGGGAATTACGTTGGTTGCTAAAGCGTTTTCGCCATAGTTAACGAAAATGGTATCTCGATGAACGATGTTTGTGTGGATTGTTTTTGTGGTATATGTGGTGTCGTAAAGAATTTCTTGGTCATAGCAAATCTTTGGACAGGTGTCACATGTGTCAATGAAAACTAGAGGACCGTCAATGGGCATCCATTGAATGTCAATAGGTTTATAAATAATAGTCGAATCGCGATATAGCTCGGGGGGTGTTAAAATAGTTAAGTCTGATGAATAACAAGACATAACCATATCCCCATCAAAATGACATTTGGTGGAAAAGGTATCCGCAGTCAATGTGTCCAATGTTCCAAGGGAATCTTTCTCGTACACGAAGCTGATGTATTGCAGACTGGTTTCGGTAGTGTCGTTCACGGAGTCTGTATAGACTGTAATTTGATGCCGTATCGTGTCGATAACGGTTTTGTCGCAAGGCCTTGCCTCCCAACTTGTCTGGCTGTTTGATGATTGACTATTCTGGGTGCTGTTTGGACTTGCGGAATTGTCGTTGTCGCCACAGGCAATTAAACTTGCAAAGAACGCAAGCAAACCGATAAAGATGAAATTTTGTTTATATGCCATATTCATTCCTCCTAAATCAAAAATAAATCCGTTTTTAGAAGAATGTGACGGGGACAATGTAAGTTGCAAAAGCCCGTGCAGTAAATCACGAACTTTTGTGTTTACTCGTGGAATTCGTCATCGCTGACGGGGCCAGGTTCACATTGGCCTATCATCTTGATGGCTTCGCAAATCTGGTCGATTTCTGCGTCGCTTGTAATGAGGGGTGGCATGGTATAGACGCAGTTGCAGAAGGGGCGAATCCACACGCCAGTTTCCTTGATGACGCGGAGAATGTCGTCGGAGGTGGGGATGGCCTTCAGTTCCAGGCAGCCGATGGCTCCGAGAACGCGGACGTCTGCTGCGTTTTCCAGATTGCGAAGAGGTTCCAGGTTGGCGCGGAGGCGTGCTTCGATTTTTGCAACGCGGGAGCCATAGTCGCGACTTTCAAATAAGTTCAAAGAAGCGATGCCTGCAGCGCATGCCAGCGGGTTTGCCATGTAGGTGGGACCGTGCATGAATGCGGAAATCTTGCTGTTGGTAATGGTGTCTGCCACCATTTCGGAGGCGACGCATGCCGCCATGGTAATGTGGCCACCGGTAAGGGCCTTGCCGATGGTCATAATATCCGGCAGAACGTCTTCGCTGCCCGAGGCGCTCCAGGCGTGTTCCATGCCCCACTTGGGACCAGTACGGAAAAATCCTGCGGCGATTTCATCGAAGATCAGCAGGATGCCTTTTTCATCACAAAGCTTGCGCAGTCTTCTTAAATAGCCTGCATTGTAGAGCCACATGCCGTTTCCGCCCTGGAAAACGGGCTCGCAAATAATGGCTGCAATTTCATTTTCGTGTTCGGCAACCACCTGCTCCATGCTTTCAAAATCGCGGTCGTCCCATTCACCGTCGGCGCGACAGTTGGGGCGTTCTGCAAAATAATGCTGAGGCATGATTCCGCGGAACAGCGTGTGCATTCCATCGGGGTCGCTTAAAGCCATTGCACCTGCGGTGTCGCCGTGGTATCCGCCCTTTAAAGCGACCAGTTTGCAGCGTTCGGGTCTACCCAAAGCATATTGGTACTGTACCGCCATCTTGGCGGCGCATTCCACAGCGATGCTGCCGGAATCTGCATAGAAAATCTTGTTCAGTCCCTTGGGCAAGAACTTCACCAGCTTTTCCCCAAGTTCGATGGCGGGTTCATGTGTGAATCCGCCGAACATCACGTGGCTCAACTTTTCGCTCTGCTTGCGAATTGCTTCTGTAATTTCGGGAGCGTTGTGGCCGTGGGCCACGCACCACCAGCTGGAAACGGCATCGATCAGTTCCAAGCCGTCGGCGGTGTGGATCTTTGTGCCTTGTGCAGATGTTGCCAAGAAACGTGCCGGCGTATTGCGCAGCGCAGCATAAGGATGCCAAAGATGTTCGCTATCGAATTTTTGCAGAGCGTCTAAATTTTTCATCGCCGTCAAATATAGTTTTTTGAATTCATCCAATGGATGAATTCACGGCATGATTCATCGCCAAGGTGGTTCAACTTTTCCGCTATGTTTATGGAACTTCTAGAAGCGATATCGCAGCATCGACGGTAGGTTTTCACCTCCTCGTCCTTGGCGGCGTCGCGGTTGATTTGGGCGGCTCCGCTGTTGGTAAGGTAATACCCCTGGACCTTGGCCAGGTAGTCGATACGGTCTTTGATGGCCAACTTTTCCAACTGGTCTGCGGGAATGCTTTCTACCAAAGCTAACGCATGTTCGATGGCGGCAGTCACCTTTGTTGACGTCGCTCCGGCGATGTAGTGGGAGAATGCTTTCGATAGGGCCTGAACTGTTTCGCGGTCCTTATTAGAATTGAAATCAGCAAGGGACTTTACTGCCGCCTGGCAGATTTTGTAGGCGCGGGCTCGCTCTTCGTTCCACGACGAAATGTAACCCGGCACGGGGATTTTCACCATGGTCTCCAACTGTTTTAGAATCTTTCCGTAGGTTTCGATGGAACCTGATATGATCGGGTTCTCGATTTTTTGCATGTTTTCGTAAATCTTGTGATGGCTTTCGACGTACGAAACCAGGCTTAAATTGTGGAAATATTTGTTTTCTCTATAGCTCATATCCTAACTCCTTCTTTGACCTTTGGGTCAAACTCCTGTACCAAACTACAAAACATCTGGTGAAATAAACAACTTTTAGGGATGGTTCCACAATTTTTTGTGGGATAACGCAAAATGGATTGCAGTACAAGTGGAAAGAATTTTTTATGGAAGAGCAGGATATACGAGTGGTAGCAGAAAAAAGTCTGGTAAAATCCGCAACGAATAGGAATGGAAGTAGGAATGTGTCTGTTTGATTTCACTACGCATATTTGTATAAATGGAAAAAGTTGTGGTACAATTTGAGATGAATTCCAACGGATGTTGAAAAACTCTTTTAAGAATCCACAACGTACATCAGTAAGTGCGGAATAAAACATTTAAGGTTCCGTAATGTATACGGAACCTTTTAGAAAATATTGTTTACGGATGGGCTTCTGCTATAGGCAGAAGTAGAAAAACTATCCGATGAATCCGTGGGGAACGAAGCCCAGACCCTTCACCAGTTCGAAGTCGGTGGCGCTCTTTACGCCGGAAGTGGTAAGCATGTCGTCGGTGATGGCTGCGTTAGCGCCGCTCTTGAAAGCACGCACGCCGTTGTCGCCCAGAACGCCACGGCCACCTGCCAAACGGAGGTATGCCTTGGGGTTGATGAAGCGATAAATTGCCACGATTCTGCAGAAGTCGTCGTTGGTGAGTTTCGGCAGATTTTCAAAAGGAGTGCCTGGAATGGCGTTCAACACGTTAATCGGGGTGGACTTGACGCCCAGACCGCGGAGGTCGAGGCACATGTCAATGCGGTCTTCCATGGTTTCGCCAAGGCCCATGATGCCACCGCTGCAAACTTCCAGACCTGCGGCCAGTGCATTCTGCAGAGCGCCAATCTTGTCGTCGTAAGTGTGGGTGGTGCAGACGTCGGCAAAGTGGCGGCGGTAGGTTTCCAGGTTGTTGTGGAAACGGGTGAGGCCTGCTTCCTTCAACTTGTCGAACTGTTCGCGGTTCAAGAGGCCGCTGCTGAGGCAGACGCTCAACTTGGTTTCCTTCTTCAGTCTGCGAATGGTTTCAGAAATCTGTTCCACATCGTGGTTGGTTAATGTACGACCAGAAGTGACGATGGAGTAGCGGGGGATGCCTGCGGCTTCCTTCTTCTTGGCGTCGGCCACGATTTCGTCGGCGCTGAGGAGCTTGTATTCCGGAGCGCCAGTGTGATAGTAGCTGGACTGTGCGCAGTACTTGCAGTTTTCGGAGCAGCGACCGCTACGGGCGTTGATGATGGAGCAGAAGTCAAAATCGTTGCCGTGGAGTTTTTCGCGGATTTCGTTGGCGGCAGCGGTCAGTTCGTCAAGGTCGGCATCCAGCAGCTGGATGGCTTCTTCACGATTGATTTCATAACCGTCATTCAAAATCTTGTTCTTCAATTCCTGAACGAGAGACATAAAAACTCCTTGGTTCGCGGCATTTCCCGCCTGCGATTTTTGCGCTGCAAATATAGAAAAAGCAGGACAAGCCTGCTTATACTATTTGCTTATGATACGTGATAACCTTATCTTATTGTCCGATGCGAATTTCCTTAACGCCGTCTTCAATGAGGTAGGGCATTTCTTCGTGCATCACGGCGCCGCTGGCAATTACCTTGGGGTCCAGGTGCAGGTAGTTGATGTCGCCATCAGCCAACACATTGCCGTCCAGATCCATGATGCTGGCGTGGGTCACAAAGAATCGAGAACTGAA
Organism: Fibrobacter sp.; assembly: GCA_024399065.1. Lineage (NCBI taxonomy): Bacteria > Pseudomonadati > Fibrobacterota > Fibrobacteria > Fibrobacterales > Fibrobacteraceae > Fibrobacter > Fibrobacter sp. Next base: position 21,620 of record JAKSIB010000039.1, read on the forward strand.
CTTGGTGATGACGCCCTTGCCGATAATAGGGGTGTTGTAGGGAACGGGCTTGCGGTACTTGGTTTCCAGGGACATGGTCACACCCCAGATATCCTCGTTGCCGCCTTCCTTGGCCCACACGGCGCGGAGCCCCATTTCGTCCAGCATGGCGGTGATGAGCCCGCCGTGAACGCGGCCGGGGTAGCTCTGGTGCTGTTCGCGGTAGTTGAACAAAGTCATGACGCTGCCGTCTTCCATGTTGTAGAATGGAGCGCGGACGCCGTATTCGTTGTCCAGACTGCAGATCATGCACATCTTGCTGTTGTGCTGCTTGCTTACGACTTTGATGATTTCGCTCATGAATCCTCCGTGGGGAACTCGCTACTTCTTTAACACAAAATCAAGAATCTTGATCAAGGCCTTGTTTGCCTTGTCCATATTTGCAGAGCTGGCTTTTTTGATTTCAGCGGCACTTTGTACAAACTTGCAACCTGCGCAGGCTTCAATTTCTTCGGTACCGTTCTTCAACATGCTTTCCATGGAATCATCGGTGACTTCAACATGGAACTGCAAGGCGATGGCGCTGCCCAACTTGAATGCCTGATTCTTGCAGGCTTCACTGCTGGCGAAAGATGTTGCCGCTTCGGGGATGTCGAAGGTTTCGCCGTGCCAATGGAAAGCCTGCAGTTTCTTGGGCAGGTCCAAAACCTTGTTGCCACCTTCGACGCTAGCGTCAAAACTCACAGGGAACCATCCGATTTCCTTTTCGGGATTTTTCCTGATGGCTGCGCCAAATGCGTTTGCAATCATCTGGGCTCCCAGGCAAATGCCGAGAATAGGCTTGCCCAGCTGCACCATGTCGCGGCAAAGTTCCTTTTCGCGAACGAAGTAAGGATACTCCGTCTCTTCTAGAACACTCATAGGGCCGCCCATCAAAATGGCGAAGTCCACTTCGTCTTCGTGGGGAATCTTCTCGCCAGCGTAAAGCCGAACTACGTGTACGTTGTGTCCCTTGGCTTCCAGGTAGGGGAGGATTGCGCCGGGGCCTTCGTATTCAACATGCTGAAAAATATACGTTTCCATCTTTGTATTGCCTTTTGACTACAAAGATAGCGAAAATCCGAAAAGAGTTTTATATTTGTGGTCGTTAAATGTTGGAGACGGAGTGCTTTATGAAAACTTTTAAAACGAAGTCCATGCTGCCCAATGTGCTGGCCGCCGCTGTAGCCTTGTTCTGCCTGGCCTTTGACGGGGTCCTTGTGAAAATGCTGGTGGAGCAGAAGGAACAGATTTTGCAGGGCCAGATGACCGCCATGGCCATTGAAATCCTGGTAATGATTCCTCTGATGCTGGTTTTGGTTTTCGTGCTGCTGCACCTGTTGCCGAAAAAAATCTTCGTTGACGGCGATTCCCTGGAAATGACCTTCCTCTGCGGCAACAAAGTTTCCCTGAAAAAGGAGCAGCTGAAAGTTCTTTGCGTGGATGAACAGGAAGATTCCTGGAAGGCCATCCTGTTTGTTTGTAAGCGCCCTGTTTATCTCAACTCGGCTTCCTTCCCGGAACTGAAAGAACTTGTTTGCGGCGAAGCCCAGTAAATTAAAATCAAATCTTTGATATAAAAAAAGACCCGCGAAAAACTCGCGGGCCAAATTTTTTGCGTTGATTACTTGCCGAATTCACTAGTCGGCTTCATGACCTGCCAGAGCACAGCCTTGTGGGCGTGGAGGCGGTTTTCGGCTTCTTCGTAGCTCATGTTCAGGTCAAGGTTGTCCATCACTTCGTCGGTGATTTCGTCGCCGCGATGTGCGGGCAGGCAGTGGGAAACCTTCACGTGAGACGGGGCGTACTTCAAAAGGTCTGCGTCGATGCGGAACGGCAGGAAGTGATTCTGCTTGGATTCCTTCTGGCCTTCCTGACCCATGGAAACCCATACGTCGCTATAAAGGATGTCGGCGTCCTTGACAGCTTCCTTCGGGTCGTTGAATACGCGGTACTGGCAGCCGTGGCGCTTGAAATCGGCCTGGGCTTCTTCGATTACGTGAGCCGGCTGTTCAAAACCCTTGGGGCAAGCCAAAGTAAAGTTCATGCCCACCTTGGAGCAGAGGGCGAGGAAAGAGTTTGCAACGTTGTTGCCGTCGCCGATGAAGGCCACAGTCTTGCCCTTCATGCCGCCGAGATTTTCTTCGATCATCTGGGCGAAGGCGATAGCCTGGCAGGGGTGATAGTCGTCGGTCAGGGCGTTCACAACGGGAATGGAACCGTATTCAGCCAGCTGTTCCACCAGGTCCTGCTTGAAGCAGCGGACAACAAGGGCGTTCACCCAGCGGGAAAGGCAGCGGGCCACATCCTTGATGGATTCGCGCTTGCCAAGACCGATGGAGTCCGGGGAAAGCAGCACGGCGTGGCCACCCAGCTGGTTCATGCCCACCTGGAAAGTAGTGATAGTTCGCAGAGACGGCTTTTCGAAGAACATACCGATGTTCTGGCCGTGAAGACGGTCGGAGACCTGGCCTGCATGGACTTCCTTTTTCAGGCGGGAAGCGATGGCTACGGTTTCGAGAATTCTTTCTTCGCTCCAGTCGGCGAGGCGGAGGAAGTGCTTGCTGCGATCGATCATTTTCTATTCCTTATTTTGGTGAGCTCAGGAACTGCTCGGTTGAAACTGGAAAGCCTTAATATACATCAAAAAATTACAGAATGTGTAAAATTTTGATGAGTTTTAAGAAAATCCTAAAAACAAAAAACGAAAAACGGAGCTTGACACTCCGTCTTTCAATTCCTTAACAGGAAATCACAAGAGAATGCTAACGGAAATTAGCGAATTTTCTTCTTATGACGGTCACGACGACGGCGCTTCTTACGCTTGTGAGTCGCAATCTTCCTGCGCTTTCTTTTCTTTCCGCAAGGCATATTGTATCTCCGTTAAAGGTGAAACTTAAAATTGTGCATCCAAATAGAGAAAAAAACAAGTCGTTTGTCAAGGGATAGGGGGGAAGTTTCCCCCTGGCTGCAGCCTTTTTTTACGCCGCGGCATCGCTAAAAACAGCCTGGAACATCCAAAAACGCAAAAAAATAACATTAGGAGGCCGCCCGACGGCTCCCCTGGTCGCCGGCCCCGGCTAAAAGTCTTCCGCCACCCCCTCTCAGTCCGCAGCGGATACCGTTAAGGATGTCCCATTTTTACAATTATTTTACGTAAAATCATGCAACATTTCCTCGTTCAAAACGTGTTATAGTATGTAGGGCGAAACCGCCTTGCGCTATTGCGGGGGCGTTCCCGTTTTGGAATTACAATGGCGACATTTGAGGAAAAAGTCAAAAAACAAGTCGAAATCATTAAACAGCACACGTTCCTAGACCCGACCCGGGACAAGGTCTTCAAGGAAATCTTTTCGAAGGACGTTACGCTGATCCACTTTTTAAACGCAATGCTGCATCAGCCCGAGGAACGGAAAATCGTCAGCATCGAACGCAAGAAGCCTGCATCCACGCTGACCTCCGCAATCGATGTGGAGGAGGTTCGTTTCGATGTACACGCTAAGCTCAACAACGATGAGTTCGTGGATCTCGAGGTGCAGCGGGCTTCTCACGAGGATTTTGCGGACCGTGTGGAGCTTTACGCGGACCAGCTTTCCATCGAGTCCAAGATTCACTTTGACAGCCAGCGCACCGAAGCTGAGAAGGAAGACCATCCGTACCTGATGCCCGCCACCTACAGCGTGTGGATCTGCAACTTCTCGGTTAGCTTTTGCAAGAGCTATCGTGAGGAGTTGGGCCTCTTCCGTTTTTCTAGCATTGGTGATCCCGACGCCTTGCCTGTATATAATAAAAAAAGGTATATTATCATTGACTTGAGTAAGGTGGATGCGAAGGTCCTGAACCTGAACACTGCCGAGACAGAATGGCTGGAACTTTTCACCAGGATGGCTTCTGCGAAGGATGCCCCCAAGACGAAGGATCCCGTCATTGCGGATGTTTACAGCCGTCTGGCAGTAAACGCCCTCGAGAAGAACTTTATCACGGAGATTGCAACAGGTATGGTCACAGAAGCTGAAATCAGTACACGCATCGGAACCGCCCGCCGCGAAGGCCGTGAAGAAGCCAATCTGAGTGCTGCAGAGGCGCTTCTACGAGATAATGACACTGTGGAACGAGTCTCTCGAGTCCTCAAGTTGCCCCTTGAAAAGGTACAGGAACTGGCTGACAAGATTGCCGCTGAAAAGGCTTAACGCTAATAAGAAAAACTCCGAGGCTGAACCCCGGAGTTTTTTGCTTATTCTTCCACCACCAATTCCATGGCCTTGCGGATCAGTTCCGCGGGGCCGCCGTATTCGCGGGCGCGGGGTGCGCCTTCGCTGAGCATCTGGCGGAACTTGCGGGCGCCGGGGAGGCCTGCGAAAAGGCCGTAGATGTGCTTCACCAGGATGGTGGCGGGGCAACCTTCGGCGAACTGCTTTTCTACATAGGGGAGGTAGGCTTCAAGGACGGATTTGCGGGTGGGGTAGGTTCCAGGCTCCAGGCCCGAGGCTCCAGCTCCTCTCTCGTCTCTCGTCTTTCGTCTCTCGTCTAATCCAAATACGCGTTCGTCAGCATCGTGGAGGAACCAGGGATTTTCGTAAGGTTCACGCCCCACCATCACACCGTCCAGCGCAACGCCTGTGTTTGCCGAAGTGGGGTCTCCGTTCAAGTGACTGAGCACCTGATCCATGGAGCGGATGCCGCCGTTGATGGCAATATTCAGCTGGGGCATTTCAGCCTTGAGGCGGTGAACGAAATCGTATTGCAGGGGCGGAACTTCGCGGTTCTCCTTGGGCGAAAGTCCCTTCAGCCAGGCCTTGCGGGCGTGAATAATAAAGTACTTGCAGCCTGCATCAGCGATGGTGCCGACGAAATCGCGGAAAAAGTCCCAGCTGTCGAATTCATCGACGCCGATGCGGCACTTGATGGAAACGGGAATGCTCACGGCATCCTGCATGGCCTTGAAGCAGTCGGCCACCAGGTTTTTGTCTTTCATGAGGCAGGCGCCGAAACTTCCGCTCTGCACGCGGTCCGAGGGGCAGCCGCAATTCAGGTTCACTTCCTGGAAACCGGCGGCTTCCACCATCTTGCTGCACTTTGCCAAATCGGCGGGATTGCTTCCTCCCAACTGCAGTACGGCGGGGTATTCAAAAGCCTCATGTCCCAGGAACATTTCGGGATTAGCGTGGAGCAGTGCATGGGTCACTACCATTTCGCTGTACAGCAAAGTATGTTTTGAAATCAAACGCAAAAAATAACGTTCGTGGCGGTCGGTGCAATCCAGCATCGGGGCAATGGACAATCTGCGGTTGAAATCAATATTCATGGCGTGAAAGTTAGAAAATTTGCATA
>JAKSIB010000040.1 GCA_024399065.1 Fibrobacter sp.
AGTCACCGCAAGCGACGGTCATACCCGGCTGGGTCACGCCTTCTTCCGGGCCAACAATGTGGATCACGCCCTGTTCGCAGGTCTTGGGGCCAAAGAACTTGATGCCGTTGGATTCGGTGTTCTTTTCGATATGGGAGAACATTTCTTCGGAAATGCCGTCCTGGAGGGGGCGGTTACGTTCCGGGAAAGTGGTGGGAATAATGTGGTCAACGGTAGCGAAGGTGCGTTCGGGGAACAGCACCTTGGTGCCTTCTTCACGAAGGGAAGCGAAAGCCTGGGGGCTGGTCACTTCGTGGCAGAGGTGGAGACCGATGAAAAGCTGGCACTGGCCGCTGGGAAGCTTAGCAACAGTGTGGCTTTCGAAAATTTTCTGGTATAATGATTTTCCCATAGTGTGTCTCGTTTGTTTGCGAGTCCGCCCAAGGCAGGCTCATTAAAAAATTTGCCGTTCAAATATAACAATTTCAAAATGTGACGCGGGTCATATTGTGCGTTTAAGGTGTTGTGTGCGGTACATCATATTGCTTACAAATGTGTACAGTAAATGGTTGAAAAAGGGGGAAAACCTTTATATTATGTATGTATATTGGCTAAAAAACAAGGAAAAATCATGAAGTATTCCCATATCCTTTTGGCTACAATGGTCTCCTCCTTCGGACTGATGGCTTGTGGTGACGACAAGCCGTCCAATCCGGACAATGGTGATAACCTTGGCTCCATCAGCAGCTCCTCCGTAATCGGTGGCGGTGATGTTTCCGTCCCGGGACTGAGCTCCAGCGCAATTGCTGTTGAACCCGAAGAAGATATTACCCAGAAGCCTATTTCTGGCGATGAAAAGCAGCCCGATGGCTCTGAATCTGTGAACTCCCTGGCCTTTAACATCAGCGGTGTTGCTGAAGGCCCCTTCAAGAGCGGTGCAAAGGTCAGTGTTGCTTCTGTAAACGCAACTACTATGCTTGAAACTCCGGGCGCAGGCTCCGGTACCGTCAGCAGCAACCTGGGTGCCTATTCCGTTCAGGGAACCCTCACTTCTGCAATTGCAGGCGTTACCGTTAGCGGTAGCTACCTGGACTACACCTACGACGAAGCAAAGACTTCTTCCGGCCTTAAGCTTTTGACCGACCTTCGCGAACGCAAGAAGGCTAACGTCAACGTGCTTACCCATTTGGAATACGACCGCGTCAAGAGCCTCATCACAACATCTGGCCTCAGCTTTACCGCTGCTAAGGTCCGTGCCGAGAAGGAAGTTCTCGCAGCCCTCGGTTTCAAGGCTGACTCCACCTTGTTTGAAGATATTTCCTTCTACGACCAGAGTCTTGCCGCTACGAACCTCTTGGCAATCACCACCATCTTGCTGAACGAACATTCCGCTGCCGAAGTGGAATCCTTCCTTACTGCAATTGCTGCAGACATCGCTCTCGATGGCAAGTGGGATGACGAAGCCCTCCGTGCTTCTTTGGCCGACATGGCTTACAACATGGATATCGGTTACCCGACTTCCGTTCTTACCTCCCTCAACAAGGGTGCCGACATTGAATACTTCAAGGGCCCTGTTGAACGCTTCTGGGCAGCCCAGTATAATCTTGGTAGCTGCTCTCCCGCAAACGAAGGCGATGTGAAGGTCAACGGCAATTCCTACAGTGAAAACCAGGGCATGACCTTTATCTGCCAGGATTCTGCATGGCAGGAAGCTACTCCCGCACAGATCGCCAATATCTATGCAACCACTTTGTTCGGTGCATGTAACGACGCCTTGATCGGAACCATGAAGGAAAGCAACGGTACTACTTATCTCTGTAAGGGTACTGTCTGGAAGGTTGCCGATGCAGACGATATGAAGAGTGCTGAAATCGCCGCCACCAATGGTGCCTGCAACGCTGCAAATATCGGTAAGGTTGCTTCTAGCGGCGGTAGCTATTACATGTGCCTCTCCGGTTCCTGGACTAAGCTCACCGCTACTCCCATTGACTACTCCAAGGGCCGCGCCATGAACAAGAAACTCGGCCGTGGTATGAACTTCGGTAACTCCTGGGATTCCCCGGGCGACGGCGACGGTGCATGGAGCAACCCCATTAGCGATGGCGACTTTGCCGCTGTTGCAAAGCAAGGCTTCAATTCCGTGCGTATTCCGGTCCGTTGGTACACCGGTATGAACAACAAGCTTAGCGGTGTGAAGGCTGACGTTCAGTTGGCTATCAACGCAGGCCTCACTGTGATCGTCAATAGCCATCACAATGAACCGATTTACGAAGCTGCAAAGAATGGTTCCTTGACCACCAAGCTGAACGACTTCAAGAACGAATGGAAGCAGATTGCTCAGACTTTCGACTCCTTCCCGGATGACGCCGTCGTGTTCGAAATCTTCAATGAACCCCACGACATGACCCAGGATCAAGTAAACCAGATCATGACCGCTGGCTACGAAGCAATTCGTTCCGTGTCTAAGGGCAAGACCATCATGTTCGAATCCAATGGCTATGCCAAGTTCGCCATGATTCCGAAGCTGAAGCTCCCGAATGACGGCAACATTATCGTCACTGGCCATTACTACGAACCCTACTCCTTCTCTCATCAGGGTCACGGCTACGACTGTAACGGCAATGCAAACGATGGTATCAGCGCAATGCCGGGCCACTTCGCAAGCTACTTCGAAGACATCGCCAAGGCATACCCGGATATCAACGGCGGCACCGTTCCCATGAACATGGGTGAATTCGGTGTTGCAAACAAGGGTAGCTGCTCCGCTGTTTCCGATACCAAGCGTGATGCATGGACCGACGCTGTCCTTGCCCAGGCTGAAAAGTACGGCATGAGCTGGCATTACTGGTGCTACAAGAACTGCGGTGGCTTCGAAGCTTCCAATGGTAGCAGCTGGTATGGCAACATGCTCAACATCTTCAAGAAGTACATGAAGTAATTCTTTAAGGCAAGAAATTGAAAGGCCGCAGAGACGATCTGCGGTCTTCTTTTATGGGTTGGCGGACTCGTGATGTGTGGGGCTGCCATGCAAAATAAAAAAGGCCTGCGCTTTGGACGCAGGCTTTTTTTCTTTAATTTTTTTTCGAGGATTAGAACTTTTCGATTTCGGTATCGAACTGGTACTTTTCCTTGTAGTAGGAAAGCATGTCGCTGGGACCGGAGAACGATGCTGCACGGACTGCGTCGCGAACGTCAGGATTCTGGCGGGACATTTCGAGAATCTTTTCGTCGATGACCTTGAACATCAAGGTGTTTGCGGCCATGGCAACGTGATTCTGGTTGAAGTTCAGGCCGTAGCGGCGTTCCAGCATCTGGAACAGTTCTGCCTGGCAGTTGGTTTCAGGAGGATTCTTCTTTGCGACAGGCATGTAGCAGTTGTCGATGTATTCCTGCTTGAGTTCTACGATGGTGCTGTCAATTGCGGGAATGCTCTTGCCCGGTTCGTGGCTTGCCAATTCAGATTTCGGGGTGACGATTCCGGAGCATCCGGTGAGAAGGGTTGCGGTCATGGTTGCGAACGCCAAAACACTAAACTTCATTTATTTTTCCTTTTGATTAACCCGTTATTGACCAAATCCCTAATTCCACTACAAAGTTATTTAATTGTTGTTTTCTTGGCGAGATTTAGAACGTAACATTTCGCTTACAAAGCGCTTAAATTAAGTAAAATTTCGCTTTTTTCAGGGTGTTTTGCAACATTACGTGAGGGGGGTCACAACGAAAAAATGTTGTGGGAAAAACAACGCTACGGGCTGCTTGGCTTGAACATGTAGAACCACTGAATCGGGTCTATTACGTTGTACTTAACGTTGCCGATTCTCTTGGTTCCCTTCTTGTCGATGAGGCCTGTAACCACGTGTGCGTGGGGGCCTGTGGTGTGGCCTGTGGTGCCAACAGTTGCAATGGGGTCGCCTGCCATGACTTCCTGGCCGTCGAGGTAAAGAAGCTTGTCGCAGTGCATGAACAAAATGACGTCTTTTTCGCGGACAAGGCCGATGATCACGCCACCCCGTTCGTCGCGGCTAGTCCAGGCCTTTGCAGCAAAGGGGGCGAGGATGCGTGCGCCTTGGCGGCTTGCAAGGTCGATACCGTTGTGCTGACGGTCTACCGCCGTGGCGTTGGCGTGATAGAATTCTGTAAGGTAGCTTACGCTGTCGGAAACGATGGATGTCCAGTATTTCCAGGCGGCACCGATGGAGTCTGCCGCGGTCTTTTCGAAAAAGTCCGGGCGGGAGAACTTGATGATGGTGCCTTCGGGAGGAATGTTGAAGTTTTCCTTTTTCCAGGCGTTTTGTGTGTAGCCGTTTTCTTCCAGGGTGACGTCTACATACTGGCGGATCATGCGCTCGTTGGTGATGAGGGCGTTGAATCGTCCGATGGCGTAACGTGCGATACGTTGTACGCTTTCCTTGCCGTCGAAGGTGTATTCAAAGGACGGAGCCACTGCGATCTTGTCGCGTTCGTGCCTGCGGTCGCGAAGGTTGGAGAGACCGGGGTCCACCTTCGTCACAAAGAAGAAGGGGAGGGCGATGGCGATTATCAGGAACAGCGGGAATGCCTTTCGGAAAACCTTGGAGATTCCGTCGAGAGGATTCTTGGTAAGGATGCCGATCTTGTGGAGGTTCTCCACGATTCTTGCAAACGCCTTGGGATCCTTGCGCCAGTTGCACCTGCGGATTTCCTTGTAGAAGGATTCGCTCCTTGCCACAGCTTTTGCCGCACGCGGAAAGCGTTTCCTGTTAGGAGCCGTGGGCAACAGCCAGAGCACGGGTGCCTTCTGCAGGCTGGGGGCGTCCTGAAGGTAGATGGAGGCGTCTTCCACGCTGTCGCCGTCTACAATCAGTAGGCGCGCGGCAAGCATGATGCGGGACGCTTCCTCTTCTGTAATTTCGGAAGGCAGGATGCCGATAACCTGCGGGGCCACCTTCTTGATGAGCTGCAGGTTGTGGTAGAAGTTTCTGAACTGGTCGTCGTTCTGGGGGAGGGCCTTGCCTCCGGTAATGATCCAGCTGGAATCGGATGCTGCGAACTTGTCGATGGTTTCCTTTTCTAACAAATTATTGAAGAGGAAATCCGTGGTGAATTCTGCATTTCCCTTGAAATGATTCTTGCCGGAAAAGTCCACAATAACAAAACGTGCGCCGACGTTCATCGCCAGCGCAAAGTTTTGCAAGGTCTCCAGAGGAATATCCGATTCGCCGGGGAAGGCGAAAAGGGTTAGACCGCCTTGCTTGAACAAGTAGTCCAGAACCTTTTTCTGCATCTACTCAGCCGCAGTTAGAATTATGCCTTCTGGGTGCCGCGGGGGTAGGTGAAGCCAGAAGGAGGAGCTGCTACGAACTTGTCGATCTGCAGGTAGAGTTCTTCGGCAGATGCGGACGGGTTGAAGTAGATTTCCTGGTTGCGGTTCTGGGTACGGCCCTTGAGGGGTTCGCTACGGCGAGAACGGCTTACGACACCGAGGGGGAGCACTTCCAAAAGCGGAAGCAGGTTGAAATAGCGGAACAAGCTGAAGTTCTTCTGCCAGGTGGAACGTTCTGCCAGGACAGCGAAGGTACCGTCGAAGATAGCCTTGGACTGGAGAAGTTCATCGGAAGTCATGGTGACCAATTCGTGATTGGTGGGGAAGTTGTTCACGAAGTTGACCATGTCGCCCTTGAGATAGTTGGCGTCGCAGAGGAAAACAAATTTCATTTCTATACCCGTTTTTGAGATTTTTTGTTGTTTTTCAAAGATAATTCATTTTTTGGGGCTTGTCAGTGATTTTGGGGGTGTGGAAAGGGGTGGACTGGCCAAAAAACGTAGATTTTGCAAAAAATTTACATTCATTTTTCTTGATGCGCGTAACTCATTGAATATCAACGACTTACGTATTTTAAACGGAAAATTTTGGAAACAAAGTGGCGATTTTTGTAGTAAAAACGCAAGTTTTTGTAAAAATTGTGATTTAAATCATTATATTTGAGCCTATAAAACACGCAGAACCACTAGCGTGCTTTGATGATTTTTTAAAGCAAAAGTGGATAGATGTATTTATGGGAGATCATAAATGAAACGTAAAAATTGGTCTGTAACGGCTCTCCTTGCTTCTGCAGGGTTGCTGGCAACCTGGGGTATCGCCCAGGAATCCGGCGATGTTCCGGCCGTTGAAAACGAAGCTCCGTCCGTCAATGGTATTCCGGGAGAATCCATCGACGAAGGCGGCAAGTTTGCACCGATCAAGCTGGACCAGTACGTGTCTGACGACATGGACAAGCCGGCCCAGTTGAAGTGGTCTGTTTCTGGCAACAAGAAACTCAAGGTGACCATTACTCCGGATCGCATTGCAAAGATTGAAGTTCCCGATCAGTACTGGAACGGTAACGAAGACATTACCTTCGCTGCAACCGACTCCAAGGGCGCTATCGGTTCCGAAACCGTGAACTTCAACGTGGAGTCCGTGAACAATCCGCCGGTGGTGGCTCAGATCCCTGACCAGACCATTGACGAAGGCAAGCAGTTCACCAAGATCCGTCTTGACGACTTTGTTACCGACCCCGATCATCCCAAGAACCAGATGCTCTGGGAATTCGACATCCAACCGGTGGGCAAGGATCAGGCCGAAGGCGACCTGAACGTTGAAATTGACCCGAACCGCGTTGCAACCGTCGTTATCCCCGACACCAACTGGTACGGTACCGCTAAGATCAAGTTCACCGCAACCGATGGTGAATACGCTAGCGATTCCAAGACCGCTCTCTTCACCGTCAAGTCTATCAATGACGCTCCGGTTCTCCAGAAGATCCCCAGCCAGACCATTGAAGAAAAGAACGAATTCGAATCCATCAGCCTCACTGACTTTGTCAGCGACGTTGACGACGATCCGGCAAAGATCAAGTGGACCGTCGAAGGCGGCAAGGACCTGAAGATCGATATCGACAAGTACGGTACCGCAAACATCAAGATTCCGAACGAATTCTGGAACGGTTCCGAAACCTTCACCTTCACAGCTACCGACCCGGCCGGCGCTTCCGTAAGCACCAAGGCTACCTTCACTGTGAAGTCCATCAACGACCCGCCGGAATTTGTACAGGATGTTCCTGAACAGACCATCGACGAAAAGCAGTCCTTCAAGCCCATTGAACTGGACAAGCTGGTCAAGGATCCGGACCACTCTTTCGAACAACTTAAGTGGACCGTTTCCGGCAACAAGGACCTCAAGGTTGTCTTCAGCGGCAAGACCGCCAATATCCAGATTCCGAACAAACTCTGGAACGGTTACGAATCCCTGAAGTTCAAGGTTTGCGACCCGGCTGGCGCATGCGCTGAATCCGAAAATACCTTCACCGTCAACTCTGTGAACGACGTGCCTGCATTCGTGAAGGCAATCCCGAACCAGAACATCGACGAAAAGAAGCAGTTCGCCAAGATCCGTCTCGACGAATTCGTGAAGGATGCCGACCATAAGAATTCCGAACTCTCCTGGGATGCCGAAGTCAAGCACCAGGGCAAGGAACCGGAATCCGGTACCCTCAACGTGAATATCGACGAATCCCACGTGGCTTCCATCGAAATTCCGGATACTTACTGGAACGGTACTGCAGTGGTGACCTTCACCTGTACCGACCCGGATGGCGCTTCCATCAAGCAGGATGTGACTTTGTCTGTAAAGTCCATCAACGACCTCCCGGTATTCACCAAGATTCCTGACCAGGTTATCGAAGAAAAGAACGAACTTTCCTCCATCGTTCTCGACGAATACTTGACCGATGCCGACCACGACATCTCCAAGCTCAAGGTTGAAATTACCGGCAACAAGGATATCAAGGTTAACTTGAACCAGAAGACTCGCGAAGCTTCCTTCAAGACTCCGAGCGAACTCTGGAACGGTTCTGAAACTCTGACCTTTACCGCTACCGACCCGGAAGGTGGCGTTGCCAAGACTCAGATGAAGCTCACCGTGAAGTCCATCAACGATCCTCCCGTTATGAAGGACATCCCGGAACAGACCATCAAGGAAAAGGAACAGTTCAAGACTGTTGAACTGGACAAGTATGTTGAAGACCTGGACCACGATAAGGCTAAGCTGAAGTGGACCGTCACTGGCAACCGCGAACTTAAGGTTTCTATCGATGGTTCCCGTGTTATGAAGATTGTGCCGCCGTCTCCCCAGTGGAACGGTTCCGAAACCCTCACCATCAAGGTGACCGACCCGGAAGGCGCAACCGACGAACGTTCTGTTTCCTACACTGTTGAATCCGTGAACGATGTTCCGGAATTCGTCAAGCAGGTTGCACCGCAGACTATTAAGGAAAAGGCTCAGTTCCAGCCCATCAAGCTGGGTGAAATGGTTCGCGACCTCGACCACAAGCTTAGCGACCTTACCTTCTCTGTTGACGTCAAGTCTACCGTCAAGGGCAAGGAAGCTGGCCTCAATGTTGAAATCGATGCCCAGCAGGTTGCTAAGATCATCATCCCGGATAAGCTCTGGAATGGTGCTGACGAAATCACCTTTACTGTAACTGACCCGGATGGCGCTAAGGCTACCTCTAAGGCTCTCTTCACCGTTCAGTCTGTGAACGATGTCCCGACCCTCAAGAAGATTCCGGACCAGATGATTGATGAAAAGCAGGAATTTGCTTCCGTCAACCTGGCTGAACTCGCTGCTGACGCAGACCACGCCTTCAAGGACTTGAAGTGGACTGTTACCGGCAACAAGGATTTGAAGATTGATATTTCTAAGGATGGCGTTGCTACCATCAAGACCCCGAACAAGCTCTGGAACGGTTCCGAAAAGGTTATCTTCACTGTAACCGACCCGGAAGGCGCAAATGCTAAGTCCGAAGCTGTGTTCACCGTGAAGTCCATTAACGATGCTCCGGTCATGAAGGACATCGCTAACCAGACCATCAAGGAAAAGGGTGAATTCAAGACCATTAGCCTGAATGACTTCGTTTCCGATGAAGACCATGACAAGAAGAACTTGAAGTGGACCGTTTCCGGCAACAAGGAACTCAAGGTTGTTATCGACGCTAACAAGGTCGCTACCATCTCTACTCCCAACAAGTTCTGGAATGGTACCGAATCCATCACCTTCACCGTCACTGACCCGGAAGGTGCTTCTGACAAGCGTACCGTGACCTTCACTGTTGAATCTGTGAACGACCTGCCTGAATTCGTCAAGCCCATCAAGGACCAGACCATCCAGGAAAAGCGCGAATTTGCAATCATCAACCTCAACGACATCGTTAAGGACCCGGATCACAAGGGCGAAGTTCTCTCCTGGTCCTTCGACGTGAAGCCGGCCAAGGGCGCTCCGAAGAACTACACTCCGCAGCTCTCTGTGAAGGTTGACGACCAGCGTATGGCTAAGATCGTTATTCCGGACAAGTACTGGAACGGTGCTGAACAGATCACCTTCAAGGTGGAAGACCCGGATGGTGGCAAGGCTACCTGCACCGCTCTCTTCACTGTTCAGTCTGTGAACGACGCTCCGACCATCGGCCAGATCAAGGAACAGACCATCGAAGAAAAGCAGGAATTTGCTTCCTTCAACTTGGCTGAACTTGTTAAGGATCCGGACCACGCTTTCGACAAGCTCAAGATCGAAGTTACTGGTAACAAGGACCTCAAGGTTAACGTTGCCAAGAACGGCGAAGTTACCGTCAAGACCCCGAACAAGCTCTGGAACGGTTC
The DNA here is from genome assembly GCA_024399065.1 of Fibrobacter sp. Lineage (NCBI taxonomy): Bacteria > Pseudomonadati > Fibrobacterota > Fibrobacteria > Fibrobacterales > Fibrobacteraceae > Fibrobacter > Fibrobacter sp. The sequence continues at coordinate 9,655 of JAKSIB010000040.1, forward strand.
TGAAAAGCTGACCTTCACCGTCACTGACCCGGAAGGCGCTTCTGCCAAGGCAATGGCTGCATTTACCGTGAAGTCCATCAACGACGTTCCGGTGATGAAGGATATTGCTAACCAGACCATCAAGGAAAAGGGTTCCTTCAAGTCCTTCAACCTGGATGAATTCGTTGAAGACCTTGACCATCCGAAGAACAAGCTGAAGTGGAAGATCGAAGGTGCCAAGGAACTCAAGGTTGCCATGGACGCTAGCCACAATGTTTCCATTTCTCAGCCGAACCAGTTCTGGCATGGTTCCGAAACTATCAAGTTCACCGTTACCGACCCGGAAGGTGCTTCTGATAGCCGTTCTGTGACCTTCACTGTTGAATCTGTGAACGACGCTCCTGTATTCGTACGCGAAATCAAGGAACAGTCCATCGACGAAAAGAAGGAATTCGCAAAGATCAAGCTTGATGACCTGGTCAATGACCCGGACCACAAGAAGTCTGATCTCTCCTGGACCTTCGATGTGAAGCCTGTAAAGGTTGGTGCTGCTGCTCCGGCTAAGGGCAAGAAGGCTGCAAAGGCTGAAGAAGCTCCGGCTGGCGAAACTCTCGCTGTCAAGGTTGAAAAGGGTGAAGGTGGCGCACGTATCGCTGTCATCGCAATCCCCAACAAGTACTGGAACGGTGCTGCAGACATTACCTTCACCGTGTCTGACGTGGAAGGCGCAACTGCAAAGAAGACTGTCCGCTACGAAGTTCGTTCTGTGAACGACGCTCCGAAGATTTCCGACAAGGCTCCGAAGGGTGAAACCATCCGCGAAGGTGGCCGCTTCAAGACTATCGACCTCACTTCTCTTGCTTCCGACCCGGACCACAAGACTTCCCAGCTGAAGTGGAGTGTCTCTGGCAACAAGCAGCTGAAGGTTGACCTCCGCAAGGACAACACTGTAATTGTCTCCGTTCCCAACGACCAGTGGAACGGTAAGGAACTCATTACCTTCACCGTCACCGACCCGGAAGGCGCTACTGCAAACCACAAGATGATGTTCGAAGTGACCCGCGTGAACGACGCTCCGGTCCTCGTGAAGAAGATTCCTGACCAGAAGATCAAGGAAAAGGAACTCTTCAAGCAGATCAAGCTCGACGAATTCGTTAAGGATCCGGATAACAAGCCCAGCGAACTCACCTGGACTGTTACTGGCAACAAGAAGCTGAAGGCTGAAATCTCTCCGAGCCACGTGCTCACCGTTTCCGCTCCGGATAAGTACTTCTGGTGCGCTCCGGAATCCATGGTTCTCATGGTGAAGGACCCGGAAGGTCTCGCAACTTCTCAGATCGTTACCTTCGAAATCACTTCCGTGAACGACGCTCCGCTGATGAAGGATATTCCGGACCAGCGCATCAAGGAAAAGGGTCAGTTCAAGGAAATCGACCTGAACAAGTTCGTGAAGGACCCGGACCACAAGCTTGAAGAACTCTCTTGGGATATCAAGGTTGAAAAGGTCGCTGCTGCTGCTCCTGCTCCGGCCCCGAAGAAGGCTGCTAAGAAGCCTGCCAAGGGCAAGAAGGGTGCCAAGGCTGAACCTGCCGAAGAACCGGCACCGGAACCTGCTGACGAATTCCAGGTGGAAGTGGATAGCAAGAACATTGCTCGCATCAAGCTCCCGAACAAGTACTGGAATGGCGAACGTAAGGTTACCTTCGCTGTGAAGGATCCGGAAGGTGCTGGCAACTCCAGAAGCGCAGTGTTCACTGTTGAATCTGTGAACGACGCTCCGGAATTCAAGCCTGTTCCTATCCAGTCTATCGAAGAAAAGAAGCAGTTTGCTCCTATCGATCTCGCTAAGTTCGTCTCTGATCCGGACCACAAGTTCGAACAGCTCAAGTTCGAAGTTTCCGCTGGCCGCGCTCTCAAGGCTACCATCAATGCCAAGAAGCAGTTGATCGTTACCACTCCGGACAAGTTCTGGTTCGGTACCGAAAAGATCAAGGTCGACGTTTATGACCCGGAAGAAGCTAAGGCTTCTCAGCAGATTACCTTCGAAGTGACCCCGGTTAACGATGCTCCTGTCATCGGTAAGATCGCTGGTCAGAAGATCAAGGAAAAGGAAAAGTTCCAGGTTGTTGACCTGTCCAAGGCTGCAACTGACCCGGATAACAAGCCCAATGAACTCAAGTGGACTGTTACTGGCAATAAGGAACTGAAGGTTGATATCAAGGGCTCTCGTGCCCAGATCCTCACTCCGAACCCCAACTGGTTCGGTAAGGAAACCTTGACCTTCACCGTTAAGGATATCGCTGGTGCATCTGCATCCACCAACGCTACCTTCGAAGTTACTCCGGTGAACGACGCTCCGACCCTCAAGCCGGTACAGCCCTTCGTTATCGAAGAAAAGAAGACCTTTGCTCCGGTTGACTTCTCCAAGTTCGTAAGCGACCCGGATAACAAGCTGGAAGAACTCGTTTGGACTCTGGACAACGAAACTCCGGCTTCCAAGGCTTCTAAGAACGCTCCTGCGAAGAAGGGTAAGAAGGGCAAGGCTGCTCCTGCTGCCGGCCCGGCTGTAAAGCATGAACTCCGCTTCGACATCAACGAAAAGGGTGTTCTCACTGTTGAAATTCCGGACAAGTACTGGAACGGTTCCGAAACTGTTACCGTGAATGTATTCGACCCGGCTGGTGAAAAGGCTTCTGTTGATGTGAAGTTCACCGTCAAGGCTGTCAATGACCGCCCGATTGTGAAGGAAATTCCTGGCCAGGAAACTTTGGAAGGCAAGTCCTTCAAGGCTATCAAGCTTGACCAGTATGTCACTGACCCGGATAACAAGCCGCATGAAATCAAGTGGAAGGTCACTGGCGCTAAGTTCCTCGCTGTTGAAATCAATAGCGGCCGTGAAGCTGTAATTCGTCCGAAGAAGGCTGACTGGTTCGGCGAAGAAACTCTCGTCTTCACCGCTTCTGACCCGGCTGGTGCAATGGACAAGTCCATGGCTAAGTTCGTTGTCAAGCACGTGAACGCAGCTCCGATCATGCGCGACATTCCGGACTACACCATTAAGGAAGATGACAAGGGTGGCGTTATCGCTGCTATCAAGCTCGACCAGTATGCACGTGATAAGGACCATCGCTTCGACGAATTGAAGTGGACCTTCACTGGCAACAAGTACCTCGTTGTCAAGCACGACAAGGCCAAGAAGATGGCTTACGTTATGCAGCCGCACGAAAACTGGAACGGCAAGCCGGAACGTATCACCTTCACCGTGACCGACCCGGATGGCGCTTCTGCTAACAAGTCCGCTCTCTTCACTGTGATCGCTGTGAACGACGCTCCGACCGCTAAGTCTCAGACCTACATGACCCAGGAAGGCGAAACCCTCAAGGTTCCGGCATCTGAAGGTCTCATGTCCGGTGTGAACGATCCGGATGGCGAAAAGCCGGTATCCGTACAGCTGGTCCAGAAGCCGCGCAACGGTAAGATGACCCTGAACGAAAAGGATGGTTCCTTCACTTACCAGCCGAACAAGGGCTTCTCTGGTCTCGATGAATTCACCTTCAAGGTGAAGGATCCGGGTGGACTCTACTCTCAGGTGACTACCGCCGAAATCAACGTGTCCTTCAAGATGAATGACCTCCGTGGTGGCAAGAAGCCTGAAGCAAAGAAGGAAGAACCCAAGAAGGAAGAACCTAAGGCTTCCGGCAAGAAGGGCAAGAAGAAGCGTTAATCCGCCTCGAACCCTCTAAGGTTTAGTCCAATAAAGCCTCGCGATGCAAAAGTCGCGGGGCTTTTTTTATGAGTGTTGAGAATTACGCAAGGGATTCTCCGGATTGTCAAAGAAATGTGAATCCAGCGATAGGCGAAACATATATTTTATGTCTAGGTGTTTGGGAACATTTTGTGTTCCCTGTATTTGGATTATCATGGGATTACTTATGAAAAATGGATTTTTGGGACTCTCTCTGATTCCTTTGTTGGCGGTTTCTTCCTTTGCCGTGGACAGCGCTTCTGATTTTAACTGGAGTAGCGTAAGCATGGGTGGTGGAGGATTTGTTTCTGCCATTGTGGCATCTCCTCTAGAAAAGGGCCTGTTCTACGCTCGCACTGACGTTGGCGGAGCCTACCGCTGGGACGAAACCAGTGCCCGTTGGGTATCCCTCATGGACTGGGTGGATATTACGGAACGTGGCCTCCTGGGTGTGGAGGCCATTGCGGTGGATCCCAAGGAAGAAGGGGTGGTTTACATGATGACCGGTACCAGTTACTGGAATAATGGTAGAACCGCATTCCTCCGCAGTAAGGATCATGGTAATTCCTGGGATATTCTTTATACTTGGGATGTGGACGGAACCAAGGGCGTTAAGGTAGAGCGCTTCGGTGCTCATGGTAATGGCATGGGCCGCGGTAACGGCGAGGCTCTAGCTATCGACCCCAATGATTCCAAAATCATGTTCTACGGCTCCAAGAATAAGGGCTTGTGGAAGTCTGAGGATAACGGAACCAGCTGGAGCCATGTGGATGCCTGGACGAAAGCCGCTGGATCCGACACAACCTGGAATGGTTCCGGCTTTAGCTTTGTGCAGTATGCGCCTGGCAGCTCCAAGAATATTTATGCGGGTTTCTTGCGTGAAGGAACCGCAAAGAACAAAACCTTTGAAAACGTTTTTAAGTCGGAAGACGGTGGTGAGACCTGGAAGGCTTTGCCTATCCCCGACGAATTGCGCACTACCGCTGGTGGCGGCGTTGTTCGCTTGATGCCCCAGCGAGCTGTAATAACCAACGACGGAAGCGCCATGGTGGTGACTTTTGCCGATGGTGCCGGCCCTCATTCCATGGGCTGGGACGAAGGCTGGGGACCTATCTGGGACGGCTTTGGTCGTGGAGCTGTGCTGAAGTGCGATTTGAAAACCAGTACGTGGACCGATGTCTCTCCCGAAGATAATCTGGACGGAAAGGGCGAAGAGAAGTACGACATGACGGATTACTCCAAGACCGACGAGTACGAGTATATTGCCCCCTATGGTGGCATTACCATCAATCCTAATGACGATAAGGAAATGGTGGTGACCACAGAAGGCTATAACGGTCCCCAGTTCTGGTACAAGAAGGGGGAAGATGGTAAGGATGTCTGGAGCGACCGCTGGGGTTCCAATATTTTCCATACTACAGATGGCGGTGAATCCTGGGTGGCTTCTTTCCGTTATTACTGGATGGAAGGCGGCGTGTTCCCCACGACACAGCAGATGGACGCCAATGGCATTGGCTGGATGCATGACGGTTCCATTCATTGGGCTGGTAGCGTTGCCATGGATCCCTTTGACCATAACCGCGTGTTTGTGACTTCCGGTAACGGTATCTTCCGTACAGATAACTTGAATGACTATACCATCAAGAAGGCGGAAAATTCCTGGTCTTCCGATGAGATTACCATGAACCAGGTTTGGCATTTCAGTGCCCACGGCGTGGAAGAAACGGTGCCCTTCGAAGTGGTAAGTATTCCCGGCGGTCCCATGATTTCCGTCATCGGTGACTACGATGGTTTCCGTCACGAGGATATTTCCAAGTTCCCGCAGTACCGCCACATGACTGATGTTAGTGGCACTCCAGTCCCGCTGGGAACGACCCAGGGCCTGGCCTATGCGGCAAAGTCCGGCAAGTTGGTGAAGGTTGCTAATGCCCGTAAGTACGAGGGTAAATACAGTGATGTGCCTATTGAACCGTTGCAGTTCTCTAGCGACTCTGGCCGTACATGGACTGTAGGCACCTACTGCAAACTTGATGAAAAAATTGCGAACGGTACTGCCGCCATTTCTACGGATGGGGACGTTGCACTGTTCGTTCCTATGGAAGGTAGTACTAGCGTTTACCGTTACAGCAACGCTGCCTATACGGAGGTTTCTGGTATTGATAATAGTTCTTTCGTTGTGGGTGATCCTGAAAATGCGGATGTATTCTATGCTTACAACAAGACGGAAGGCAAGTTCTACAAGAGTTCCGACAAGGGGGCGTCCTTTGCAGCTGTTGGCACTCCGGGCAAGAGCGCCTTCAAGAAGTTCCGTGCCATTCCTGGCTTTGAAGGAGACCTGTGGCTACCTATTGCAGAACAGGATCCTGCAACGGGTCTAGGCGTAGGCGGCAGTCTGCAGCACTCCACCGATGGAGGCAAAACCTGGACTGCGGTGAAGGGCGTTGGCTATTGCGAGGCCGTCGGCTTCGGCGCACCCAAGACCAAGGGCGGCTATCCTGCGATTTATGTATTCGCCAAGGTGGGCGAGGTCACGGGCGTGTTTGGTTCTGACGACAAGGGCGAAACCTGGACCAGGGTCAACGATGACGGCCACGAATTTGGCGGTCTTGCCAATGGCGAATTCGTTATGGGTGATATGAATACTTATGGAGTGGTGTACATGAGTACTGCTGGTCGCGGCATCGCAGTTCGTGCCCCGGAATCCTTTGGTATGGGCTCCTCCAACTCCAACGGAACTTCCAGTATTGCAAAAACTTCTGTGAAGCCTGCTAGCGCAAGCGTTACCTATGTTCATGGTAATCTCGAACTTACTGTGAAAAATTCTGCAGCGCGCCTTGCCGTTTATGATATGCAAGGAAAGCTGTTGGTTAACAAGGTTTACAGCCACAGTGCATCGATTCCGCTGAAAGAACTGGTAAGTGCTAAGGGGAACTACTTTGTCCGTATCGATGACGGCCGCAAGATTCTCTTTGCGAATAGAATCATTATTGCAAAATAATGAACCCCTCTTAATTCAGCAGGCTATATAAAAAAAACGACCGGTATTGACCGGCCGTTTTTGCGAGAGCAAAGTCTTACGAGATGTGATTTATTTGCGCTTAGACTTTGCGGACTTAGATTCGTACCATTCATCGAAGGTGATAGAACGGTCGAGGACTCCATCCGGGGTCAGTTCAAGAACGCGGTTTGCGACGGTCTGTGCAAATTCGTGGTCCTGAGTACAGAAGATGATCGGACCCTGGAATGCGGTCAAGCCGTTGTTCAGGGCGGTAATGGCTTCCAAGTCAAGGTGAGCGGTAGGTTCGTCCAACAGCAAGCAGTTTGCGTTGGAAAGCATCATCTTGGAGAGCATGCAGCGGACCTTTTCACCACCGGAAAGAACGTTACAGCACTTCAGGGCTTCTTCGCCGGTGAAGAGCATACGACCAAGGAAACCGCGGATGAAGGTTTCATCCTGTTCCTTGCTGTACTGACGGAGCCAGTCAACCAGGGAAAGATCGCTCTGGAAGTAGGCGTCGTTGTTCTTGGGGAAGTAGTTCTGGGTAATGGTGTTGCCCCACTTGACCACGCCTTCAGCGGTAGGAATTTCTCCTGCGATCATCTGGAAGAATGCGGTCTTTAGGTTACCGTATTCACCAACGAGGGCAACCTTGTCGCCATTGTTCAGGTTGAAGTTGAGGCCCTTGCAGACGATGCCGTCGCCGCCGTCGATGTCCATGTTCTTGACTTCAAGAACGATCTTACCCGGTTCGCGGTCCATCTTGAAGTTGACCCAGGGGAACTTACGGCTGGAGGCCGGCATTTCTTCCACGGTCATCTTGTCCAGGAGCTTCTTACGGGAGGTGGCCTGCTTAGCCTTTGCTGCGTTGGAAGCGAAGCGGCGGATAAAGGCCTTCAATTCTTCGATCTTTTCTTCGGCACGACGGTTCTGGTCCTTACGCTGCTTCTGGGCGAGCTGGCTAGCTGCATACCAGAATTCGTAGTTACCACCGTAGATGTTGATCTTGCCGTAGTCGATATCGCAAGTGTGGGTACAGACGGTGTTGAGGAAGTGACGGTCATGGCTCACCACGATCACCACGTTTTCAAAACGTTCCAGGTAGTCTTCCAGCCAGGCGACGGTATCCAGGTCCAAGTGGTTGGTCGGTTCGTCAAGCAGCAAGATGTCCGGGTTGCCAAACAGGGCCTGTGCCAAGAGCACGCGGATCTTCTGGTTGCCATCCAGGTCTGCCATGAGGCTGTAGTGGAATTCTTCAGGAATGCCAAGACCCTTCAAGAGGACTGCAGCGCTGGAGTCGGCTTCGTAACCGCCGATTTCACCAAAACGTTCTTCCACCTTGATGGCTTCTTCGCCCTGGGCGTCGGTCATTTCGGGGAGTGCGTAGAGTTCTTCGCGCTTCTTGCCCAGTTCGTAAAGTTCCGGGTAACCCATCATGACTGTTTCGAGAACAGTGTTCTGTTCGTAGGCGAAGTGGTCCTGCTTAAGGACGGCGATACGTTCGCCCGGGTTCTTGGTGACTTCACCGGTATTGGGTTCAAGTTCACCGCTCAAAATCTTGAGGAAGGTAGATTTGCCGGCACCGTTGGCACCGATAACACCATAGCAGTTGCCGGGCTTGAAGGAAAGGTTCACTTCCTTGAAAAGCACGCGGCTGCCATATTGAAGACTTACATTAGATACATTCAGCATTTTTTATAAAACCTTAGTGCTGGTTTGCCTTTTCCAATTCGCGGGCGTTGATGATGAGCATCTGCAAACGGTTTTCGATGTTTGCAAAGCTGGTATCCGGATCGTAGTCCAGAGACAGCACCTGGATATGGGGGCAACGTTCCTTCACAGCCTTGGTCAAGCCACGGCCAGAAATATGGTTGGCCAAGCAAGCGAAGGGCTGGAGGATGATATGGCTATTGATTCCGTGCTGGGAGTTGTACAGGATTTCACCCGGGATCAGCCAGCCTTCGCCAGTGTTGTAGGACGGGTCGATAATGTCGCCCACCATGTTCACCAGTTCATAGCAGTCTGCGTGGTGTTCGTACAGCTTGAAGTGTTCTTCCATTTCCCTACGAGCAACGTTGATAGCATGGGTGTAAACCTTAGCGGTTGCACCACCGATAACGCGGTCTTCGATGGGGTTAGCGGAGAAACCACGACGAATCTTTTCGGCACGGACAACTTCGTCCACGCGGAAGAAGTCGGTCATACCCGGCAGGTAGACTTCCATGCCGTTGTTCATCAGGTATTCTTCGATGTAGCCGTTTGCGCTGGGGTGGTAGTTCATGAGAATTTCACCAAGCACAGCGACGCGAGGCTTGCGGATACCCTTCTTACGGTCTTCGGTAATTTCGACAGTGTTGAAGGCTTCAATAGCATCGCGGAACAGGTTAATCACGGCGGTGGGCTTTGCCAGTTCAATCTTGGAGAGAACTGCAACGCGCTCCATGATTCGCGGCATCCATTCGTCATAAACCTTCTGGGTGTCGCCCTTGTTCACTTCGTACGGTCGCAGGGCGCGGTACATGGTTTCAAGGCCGTCCATGGTCACAAGGCCCCACAGCATGTGGAGACGGAAGTCCAAGCCCAGGATGAAGCCCGGGTGCATGTTCTTGTTGTCGGAACCAGTGGTGATGATGGAAACGTTGGGGTAGCCTGCTTCGTCCAAAGCCTTACGGGCGAGAACGGCGTACTGCACTGCACGGCAGTTTTCGCAGTTCTTTGCAAGACCGATGGAAATTTCTTCTTGCTTTGCTTCGGGGTGCTGTTCCAGCCACAGGAGGTTTTCACCGATGTTCACCTGGCAGGGGAAGCAGATATCGTTATGGACGAACTTCTTGCCCAGTTCGATAGCGCGCTTGTCTGCAACGGGAAGCGGAGAAGCCTTGTAGCCCTTGGCGCGCATGTAAGCGGCTGCGAGCACGCTGAATGCGGGGGAGAGGTTCGGCACCAGGATGGTGCGCTTTGCCTTGTCTTCCTTAAGGAACGGAGTGGTAAAGAGCGGTTCGTTGGATTCCGGCTTTTCGGGCAGGTTGGCTGCACGACGTGCCTTCACGGTTTCGATGAAGCTCTTGATACGGATGCCCACCGGACCACGTGCGTCACCTTCGTCCAACTTGAGCATCAGCATTTCCTTGTTGGAATCGCGGTGCATCATACGCATCATTTCGTCGGTCAAGATGGAGTCATGGCCGCAACCGAAGCTCACAATCTGGGCGAGTTCGATGTTGGGGTCCTTGGCTGCAATCATGGTGGCGCCAATCATGCGAAGGTGGAAGGTATTCTTGATTTCAATACGAGTGGAGCTCGGAACATCCTGGTCGTAAACGCCCGGGAGAGATTCTGTGGTAAGCACCGGAATGCCCATGGCGGTAAAGTGGCTTGCGATGTTGTGGTTGATCAGCGGGTCAACGTGATACGGACGACCTGCAATCACCACGGCGAAGCTGTTCTTTGCACGGACATCGTCCAGGATCTTCTGGCCTTCTTCCAGCAAAGTGGTGCGGTAGTTGTTGAGGGCCTTTTCGCCTTCGTCAACAGCCTTGTTGATGAGCTTCTTGTCGAGACCCCAGTTCTGGCTGAACCAGTCGATGGTCTGGGAACGACGGAGCTTTGCATTGAACCAGTGGAACACGGGCTGATCCATGGGTACGCCGTAGTTGCGTTCCGGATCGTCGGTGTTCTTACAAACGTTGGGGTAACCCTGGACCACCGGGCAAACGGCGGTAGCGTTAAACTTGGTGTGGTCACTGGGAACGGCAACCATCATGGGGAAGAAGATGCGGTCCACCTTCTTGTCGATGAGGCTGAGCACATGGCCATGGACAAGCTTTGCTGGGAAGCAGACGGTGTCAGAGGGCACGCTGTGGAGGCCGGCTTCGAACATCTTGTAGTCGGAGCTGCGGCTGACGACAACAGTGTAACCGAGGCTGGTGAAGAATGCTTTCCAGAAGGGGAGGCTGGCCCAGAATTCGAGAGCGCGAGGAATACCGATGGTCTTCGGAGTACCGTCTGCGTTCTTCAGCGGTTCCACCAACTTGGCCGGAGCGTAGTCCTTGACCAGGAGCTGGTTGGTGCGCTTGATCATGTCGGGCACAGACATCATCTTCTTGTTGATTTCTGCAATGAGTGCCTTGGTCTTCGGATCGTTGGGGTCGGCGGTGACTTCACCACGTTCGCAACGGTTACCGGTGACGAAGCTCTGGCCGTCGCTAAAGGTAACGATGGTACGAGAGCAATGGTTGGTGCAGTACTGGCAGAGCTGACCCGGCTGGTTGTGCCAGCTGAAGGTCTTCATGGCTTCGAGGCCGATGAAGCTGGACTTCAGTTCCGGATTGGTCTTGCGCTTTTCTTCCATGAACTTCTTGGTGAGAAGAGCGATACCGATTGCGCCCATTTCACCCGGACGTTCCGGACGGATGGGCTTGAGGCCAGTGTACTGTTCAAAGGCGCGGAGCACAGCGTTGTTCTTGAAGGTACCGCCCTGCACAACCACCTTCTTACCGAGTGTGTTAAGGTTACGGATACGGATCACCTTGGTGAACACGTTGTTAATGATAGAACGGCAGATACCTGCGATAATATCTTCGGGCTGTTTACCATCACGCTGTTCGGTGATGATGGAACTGTTCATGAACACGGTGCAGCGGGAACCCAACTGAGAGGGGCTCTTGGCGTTGAATGCCATTTCTGCAATCTTTTCCATGGGGATGCCCAGGGAACGTGCGTAGGTTTCAATGAACGAACCGCAACCGGAGGAGCAGGCTTCGTTAAGAATAATACCGGTAACCACGCCGTCCTGGACGGAGATTGCCTTCATGTCCTGGCCACCGATGTCCAAGATGAAGGACACGTCCGGGCAGAGGCGCTGGGCAGCGTTTGCGTGGGCAACGGTTTCAACAGTGTGGTAGTCGGCGTGGACAGCCTTAGCGAAGAGCTGTTCACCATAACCGGTGGTACCCACACCCAGAATGTTCAGCTTGCAGCCGTATTCTTCGTAGCGGTCGATGAGTTCGTTCATGGCGCGCTTGAGCACGGCCAGCGGTTCACCGTCGTTACTTGCGTAGAAGCCGTCTACGATGTTGTCCTGTTCGTCCATGAGAACGAACTTGGTGGTGGTGGAACCTGCGTCGATACCGAGATAGACGTTGAGTTCGCTACCGGAGGCGGGCTGCGGGTAGTGGTTGCTTGCCATCTTGTGGTCTGCAAGGAACTGCTGGTATTCAGCGTCGTTCTTGAAGAACAGGTCGGCGGCAGCCTTGGCCTTGTGTTCGGCCTGGCGGACTTCGTTAAAGTGAACCAAGGCGTCCAGAGAGCCTTCTTCGCGGTAGAAGCATTCCTGGTCGGCAAACATAGAGCCGAGGGAAAGGGCTGCACCCATAGCTACGAGAACTTCAGAATGTTCAGGAACGATGGCCTGTTCGTCACTAATGCCGAGTCGTTCCTTAAAGGCGCGCACGAGTGTGGGGTTGAAGGTCAGCGGGCCACCTTCGAAAATGACCGGCGGCTTGATTTCCATACCCTGGGCAAGACCACCGATGGTCTGCTTGGCGATGGCGTGGAAGCTGGAAAGTGCGATATCTTCCTTGGCGATACCGTTGTTCAGCATGGGCTGAATGTCGGTCTTGGCGAACACGCCACAGCGTCCGGAGATTTCGTAGACCTTCTGGCCGCGCTTTGCGTAACCTTCGAAGGCTTCGGTCTTGATGCGGAGGAGTTCTGCCACCTGGTCAATGAAAGCACCAGTACCGCCGGCGCAGACACCGTTCATACGCATGTCGCTGGCGATAAGCTTTCCGGTTGTGGGATCCTTTTCGAAGAACACCACCTTGGCGTCCTGGCCACCCAGTTCAATGGCTACTCGAGTGTCGGGGAAGGTTGCGCGAACGGCGAGAGCGTTGGCAACCACTTCCTGCACGAAAAATGCGTGGGTAGCTTCCGCGAAAGGCTGACCGCCACTACCGCAGAATGCGACTCTAAAATTCTTGCCCGGGAAAAGGCCGTGTGCTTCACGGAGCACTTCGTGGACCTTCTGGGCCTGCATAGCGTTGTGACGCTGATACGTGTAGTGCAAAAGCTTGGAGGTTTCCGGTTCGACGACGGCAATCTTCACAGTGGTAGAGCCAACGTCAACACCAACCCATAAATCATTTGTAGAAATACTCATAGTGGGTGCAAAGATAGCAAATGAGACGAGAGACGAGAGACGAGAGACGAGAGAAACGCGGATTCTTCTTATATTTTAGGCCATGAATTATCTTGCTCTTGACTATGGCGAACACCGCGTCGGTGTCGCCTTTGCCGATTCTGAACTGAAATTCGCCTTTGCACGCGAGACCATCGACCAGAAAATCACGAACCTCTGGGTGCGTCTTGATGAACTTGTGAAGGTGAACAAGGTGGACGCCTTCGTGGTAGGAATGCCCTATCATCCCGATGGCCGCGCCAACGGCAAGAACGTGGTGGTGGAGAAGTTTATTTTGGATCTCAAGGAACGTTTCCCGGGCCTTCCCGTTTACACCCAGGACGAATCCTATTCAAGTGTGCAGGCACAGGCCTGTACATCCCATTTCAGCAAGAAGAAAAAGCAGAAGAACAAGGCTGTGATCGATCAGCTGGCTGCCCAGATTATCTTGCAAAGATGGCTGGATGAACAGGGATAATTAGCCCTGGGCGAAACGGCTCAAGAAGGCGCTCAAACGTTCGTTTCCGGACTGGTTGAAAACGAAATCGGGGGAGCCCTGTTCCACGATGACACCTTGGTCCATGAAGATTACTTTGTTTGCGACGTCGCGGGCGAATGCCATTTCGTGGGTCACGATTACCATGGTCATTTTCTGGTCGGCGAGGCCCTTGATAATCTTCAGCACTTCCCCGGTAAGTTCCGGGTCCAAGGCGCTGGTAGGCTCGTCGAAGAAGAGGATCTTGGGCTTCATGGCGAGGGCGCGGGCGATGGATACGCGCTGCTGCTGGCCGCCTGAAAGTTCGCAGGGGTATGCCTTTTCCTTGGAGGCAAGGCCCATCTGTTCCAAAAGTTCGCGGCCACGTTTACGGGCTTCTTCACGGTCCATTCCCAGCACTCGGATGGGGGCGATGGTCAGGTTCTGCAACACCGTCAAATGGGGGAAGAGGTTGAAGTTCTGGAAAACAAGGCCTGTGGAAAGACGGATTTCGCGGAGCACGCTTGCGGGGGCGTACTTGGCCATGCCCTTCTTGTCGACGCCTACAATCATGTCCTTGCCGTTGACGCAAACTGTGCCTGCGTCCATGGTTTCCAGCTGGGTAATGCAGCGCAGAAGCGTAGACTTGCCGGAGCCGGAGGGGCCGATAATGGACAGGACTTCGCCTTCTTCCAGGTCGAAGGAAATATCCTTAAGAACGTGATTTTCACCGAAGGATTTCTTCAAATGTTCAACTTTCAAAACTGCGTTCATACTCACCTTTAACCTTTTATCCTAGATTCTTCACTTCGTTCAGAATGACACCGAGACGTATTTCAGAATGACACCGAGACGTATCACTTATAATAGTTCAGCTTCTTTTCCACGTAGGCGAAAAGGCAGCTGAGCAGAAGGTTTGCGAGGTAGTAGAATACACCTGCCACGAACAGCGGATAAATGCTGGCGTAGGCGGCCTGCTGCTTTTTGGCCAGGGAGAACAGTTCCGTTACGGCGATTACCTGGGCAAGGGAAGTGTCCTTCACCAGGGTAATGACTTCGTTTGCGCTGGCAGGAACCACCTGCTTGATCACCTGGGGTAAAATGATGCGGAAGAATGTCTGGCCTTTAGTCAAGCCCAGCATGTTTGCAGCCTCGTACTGCCCCCTGGGAATGGCCTGGATGCCGCCGCGGAAAATTTCTGCGAAGTAGGCGGCGTAGTTGATGCTGAACGCTGCCACCACCGCCGGGAAACGGTCGAAGGAAAAACCAATGCCGGAATACTCGCTCAGGTAGTAGCTACCGAAGTAGATGGCTACAATCTGGAGCAGCAGGGGAGTCCCGCGCATCACGGAGATGTAGAAACTCACCGGATAGCGGATAATGCGGAACTTGCTCATCTTCAGGACTGCCACCAGCAGGCCCAGGGGGATGGAGAAAAGCAGGGTCAACCCGAAGATGGCCATTGTGGTGCAAAAGCCACCCCAGAGAATCGGAAGAAGAGTAGTTAAATCAGACATACAAAATTATTTGCCGAACCACTTGGAGGAGATTTCAGCGAACTTGCCGTCGGCCTGCATGGCCTTGATGGTTTCGGTCACGGCGTCGCGGAGAGCCTGGTCCTTCTTGCGGAAACCGATGGCGTATTCTTCGTCGCTGAGGCCTTCTTCAAGAACCACGTAGTCCTTGGAGTTCTGGACAATCCAGTACTTTGCAACGATTTCATCCAGGAACACGGCGTCAACGCCACCCTTTTCCAGGTCCATCAGGGCAGTCTGGTTATCATCGAAAGGTACGATTTCCTTGGCTGCCTTGCCTGCGTCGGAAGCGTCCAGGAGCTTTTGGGCGGTGGAACCATTCTGTACGGCGATCTTCTTTCCTACGAGTGCGGCGAGGTTAGCAAGGGACTTGTCCTTCACGGTGAAGATCATGCGGTTCTTCAGGTAGGCGTCGCTCAGGTTCATGGCGGCAGCACGTTCCGGGTCCACGGAGAGGCCGTTCCAGATGCAGTCAATCTTGCCGGTGTTCAGTTCCTGTTCCTTGGCATCCCAGGAAATGGGCTGGGTCTTGAGCTTAACGCCCAAGCGATTGCAAACTTCGTTAGCCAAGTCGATGTCGAAACCGACGATATTGTTGTCCTTGTCGCGGAAACCCATGGGAGGGAAGGAGTCGTCCAGGCCCAGCACGAATTCGCCGGCGGCCTTCACCTTGTTCAGGGATTCGTCGGCCTTGGAATCACTCTTCTGATCGTTGCAACCCATGAACATGGCGCAGCAGGCGATGGCTGCGATACTTGCGAAAAACTTCTTCATAATAAATCCTTTTTTTTGCGGAAATCCGCCGTGTAACATGAAAAATGTAGTAAAAGAATGATTTTTTCAATATAACTCAAGCGGAGACTGCCTAAAAAAAGAGCTTATCTATCGTCGAACCAATGCCGACATGGACGAGGTCCGGGAGGACATCTTCAAATACATCGAACTATTCTACAATCAATACGAAAAAAAGGGTATATTTAAAACGCCAAATTAATGAATATGGTTTATGAAAAAAACTCTATTAAAAAATCAACAAGTCCATTGTCAAAAATAAAAATCAAAATGAGTAGTTTCGGGGGCACATCAGATGTTTTTTCTTTTGATTCTTTTCTCTTTTGCTGTTGCGATTATTTGTCTACTCGCTTTGAAAGTTTACTCAAACTTACGTTCAAGTATAAAGAATAGCGTTATTCTTTCTGTTTTGACGTTGTTTTTTATACCATTTGTGATGATTTTTTTGACTGCTCCTGAAATTATTAATTCATTAATAGGCTATGGCGAAGATTTGAAAAAAATATTGGGATTCATTGCCTACTATGTTTTTATTTCGATATTGCTGTATCAAAAGAGAGGACGCATAAGAAGTGCTCGAAAAAAATGGAATCCGATGTAATTGGCGAATCATCAAGCTCTCGCGACATGAACTCAGACAATAATTTTAAGTACAATTCCGAGGGCAATCTCATCGAGGACAAATTCTTACAAGGTGAGAGCAGTGAAAAATACATTTGTGTATTTTCATTGCCGAACCGCAGTGAATTGCGCTCTGCGCAAGTCCAAATCCCTGAAAAATTCCTATGATTGGAGTGGAATGCCGGTGGAGTTCAGGATGGAAACGAGATCAGGAAACGTGCTTGAGAATACGCGTAGTTGCAGTAGGGGCGATAGTCTTATGCCGGCCATGGCTTACGACGGCACCGGCAGACGTGTTTCCAAGACCCGTGAGCGCAAGGCATGCCCTCAGGGGAGAGGCCTGTACGCTTAGAAATGATTTCGAGAGGGTTCGTCGTCCATTTCGCGTTTTGGAACCTGTAAATGAACCTTCTCTTAAAATCTAGGTACGACAAATAATGGTGCAGCATCGTACATGTAGGATTTTGTTTCTCCAAAAGTTTGTGCGGCATCGTACATGTAGGATCTATGTTTTCCAAAAGTTTGTGCAGCATCGTACATGTAGGATCTAGTTTTTCCAAAAGTTTGTGCAGCATCGAACATGTAGGATCTAGTTTTTCCAAAAGTTTGTGCAGCATCGTACATGTAGGATCTATGTTTTCCAAAAGTTTGTGCAGCATCGTACATGTAGGATCTAGTTTTTCCAAAAGTTTGTGCAGCATCGTACATGTAGGAT
>JAKSIB010000041.1 GCA_024399065.1 Fibrobacter sp.
ATAGTGCTCCGACGGCGAATGGGGCGCTTTCCCGTTTGGGGAATAGTGCTCCGACGGCGAATGGGGCGCTTTCCCGTTTGGGGAATAGTGCTCCGACAGCGAATGAGGCACTTTCCCTGTTTTTTTTTGACACAACTGTGACATATCTGTGACAAAAGGCCTTTTCCCTGGTGCAATTCATCGGCAAAAATGGGCGGTTTATCGTTTTTTTTGACAACACCCCCTTCGAAATTTGGCTAAAAACGGCAGTTTCTGTGTTGTGACAAAAGTTTGACATAGTCGTGACAGTTTTTTGTAAGAGAGCTTTGTAGATTATTTTCAAGCCCGGAAAGCAACACTGCTGAACGGGTGAAACAAACCACAACTCTTAAAAAGAGGATAACATCATGAAAAATATCAACGTTATTTGCAACAAGTCTCTCCGTAACGACGAATTCTACGGTCTTTACAATGAAGGCCTGAAGTTCGCCAAGGCTATCACCGACAAGGAAGCCCAGCAGGCTATCGCCGCCTACGAGACTTCCATCCACAACTTCGCAAACTTCCTTGAGAATAGTCTCACCGAATCTACCGAACGTCAGGCCAGCCAGCTGGACTCCGAACGCAACTCTATTTTCATCTCCTGCAAGAGGGTGGCACAGGGCAACTTGAATTATCCCGACAAGAACCTGGCAGAAATTTGTGCTAAGATCTGGAAGGCCTTCGAGGAAAGTCCCAATCCGCTCCGCATCAACCAGGCGCAGTCTTCGGGTGCAATCATGAACTTGATCCAGTCCGTGCGCAATCTTGGAGACGAAGCTCTGGAGGCCGTGGGTTTCAAGATGTGGCTGGACAAGCTGGAGGAGGTAAACGAAAAGTTCATTGAAACCGATGTTGTCCGCTACTCTGAACGCGGCAAGCGTGAACAGGAACTGAGCAAGAAACTGCGTGCCGCCTGTATCGAGTCGTTCTCCGTGGTTGCCGCAGCTGCAACCCTCAAGGCTGCCTCGGGCAGCGAAACCTGCATTCAGTTCATCGACGGCATGAACGCCGCCATCGATGCCAAGAAACAGCAGGTGAAGGTTCGCTCCAAGGCTCGTCCTAAGTCCAGCGCAGATTCCGGGTCCAATTCCAACCCGGGCGAATCCGCCGACAACGGCGAAGTCATCGCCCAGCCCGCCCAGCACAACAGTGTAACGGCGGGAGTGGAAAATGCTGCATGATACAACAAAAAAAAACAAGGGGTTAACAGATAAAAGTCCCGGCTTCAAACGAAGTCGGGATGTTTTTTTCTACCTTTCCCCCTAATGAATTCCAATCCCTTTGAACTGAAAAAAACATCCAAGAAGTCCAAGGCCCGACTGGGCGTGATCCACACGGCGCATGGTGACGTGACTACGCCGATTTTTATGCCGGTGGGCACCAATGCGACGGTCAAGGGGATTACCAGCCGCGACATCAAGGAGATGGAAGCGGAAATCATTTTGGCCAACACTTACCACCTGTACCTGCGTCCGGGTACGAAGATTGTGGCGGAGGCGGGAGGCGTCCAGAAATTCATGAACTGGAACGGTCCCATGCTTACGGATAGCGGCGGATTCCAGGTTTGGAGTCTCAAGCAGTTCCGGAAGATTACCGAAGAAGGCGTCCGCTTCAAGAGCCTGCTGGATGGTTCCATGCACATGTTCACGCCGGCAAGTGTGATGCAGGCCCAGCGGGAAATCGGTGCGGATATCATCATGGCCTTTGACGAATGCACGCCGTACCCCAGCACCTTGGAAGAGGCCGACGAATCCCTGCGTCTGACGCTGAAGTGGACCCGCGAGGCCAAGGAATGGCTGGAGGCGAATCCGCCTATCCACGGCTACCCGCAGTATTTCTTCGGGATTGTGCAGGGCGGCATGCACAAGGAACTGCGCCAGAAGTCCATCGAGGCCCTTAAGGAAATCGGTCCCGACGGTTACGCCATGGGCGGGCTCTCTGTGGGGGAGCCAGTGGAAACCATGTACGAGATTGCGGACTTCTGCACAAACTTGCTGCCAGAAGATCGGGCCCGCTATGTGATGGGGGTGGGCACGCCCTGGAATCTGCTGGAACTGATCCGCCGCGGCGTAGACATGTGCGACTGCATTCTGCCGGCGAAGAACGCCCAGGACGGTCTGGTGTATACAAGTCAAGGCGTACTGCGGTATAAGGGCGCGAAACATGCACACGATTTCGATCACCCGCTGGACCCGGAATGCGACTGCTACTGCTGCCGCAATTACAGCCGCGGCTACATGCGCCACCTGCATAAAGCAAAAGAGCCCTTGGGATGGACTCTTTCTGTGATTCATAATCTGCATTTCTACATCAAGCTGATGCAGCAGGCCAAGGCCCATATCGCCGACGACACCTTCGAGGAATGGGCTGATGAAATGATTCCCGTGCTCCAGCAGGACGCGCCTTAACTATCCGCGCAGCCCGACAAGGCCTTTAGTTTACAACCGGCTTTTCAGCCTTCTTCACCTTGGGGCGCACGGTAAAGCATTCGCTGAGACCCATTTCTGCAAGGAAATGGAGCAGGATCTTGTATTCATCGCCAGCCACGAAGGATTCGTTGGTTCTCTGGAAAATGTTGAACATGTGGGCGGAATCGTCCTTCAGCTTCTGGGAAACTTCGAACATTTCCGTAAGGCTAACTCCGTAGAGCTTCTTGAACAGGAAGCTGGGGAGGACCATCATGAGGGAGAACCAGTTGGTCACAGTCTCGGACTTCTGGGGCTTGCCGTTCTGCTGGTGAATCACGTTCACGTTGGTGCGGACTTCCTTACCCATGGCATTCAGCTGTAGCGGGCGGAATTCCTTCATCTGGTAAATCTTGGCATCGGCAATCATGTCAAAGACTGAGCAAACGAAATACTTGGTAAAGTCAGAATAAAGGGCGTAGCCCATGGAATCCACAACTTCTTTCTGGGATTCCGGAACAATCTTGTCCAGTTCACCGCGGATCTTGCCCATGGCGTTTGCCAGGTTGCTTTCAGTGCAGCAGACCTCGTAGTCCATGTTTGCCAAAAGGGATTCGCGGGCCAGTTCAAAACGGACAACTTCGCGAAGCTTCTTGTAGGGGTCTTCGCCGGCATCTTCGCTGATTTCCACCTTCACGCCGTACTTCTTTTCGGCAGCTTCAATCTTCTGGTTCACCAAGGCTGCATAATCCGTGGAGTTGCAGATCTGCATGGAAGAAGAAATCATCTGCTTGAACAAAGCATTATAACTGGCGGCAGGGTCGCTGACACCTGCAGGGTCAAAGTTCAAGAGGCTATTCAAAGCTTGTTCAAATTCTTTTTCCATATTCAACGTCCGTTTTAATTTTACGGCACAAATATAAAAAAATAGGCAAGTTGACAAATGAAAAACTTTTAGTATCTTGAATAGTATGGCAATGAACCACCACCTATTTACCGGTCAATGCGAATCCGTGGGCGAAAACCACGTCACGAACACTACAACGGCAAACGATGGCGTAAAATCCAAGATTTTGCCGACTCACGCGGGAACTTCGCCCATCAAGCGTCATAACGTTCCTCGTGCCCTCAAAAAGAAGTAGGATTCGTTAAATCGATTCGTAAACTATTGGACTCGGGTCCTTGTGATGCGCACAAGGCCGTTGCTCAAAGTTTCCCTGCGAAGGTACACGCCGGCCTGCTTGGGCTTGCCCTTAAGTAAAACGCCGGTCATGCTAAAGTATTGCACACGCACCGGAACAGCCGAGAAGCGGAGATCTGCAGCGAGCGCGCCGGAGCCGATTGCTTCAGTCTTAGAGGGATCGGCAACGCACTTACCCGATTCATCCAGGATTTCATCATCCTTGCAGACCACAGGTTCCACATAGGGATGTTCCGGATCGTTCACCACCAGCTTAATCTTTTCATAGGACTTGCAGCCAGTTTCGTTGGTGTATTCAATGGTATAGATACCGCTGTTCTGCCACTGCAAATCCTTCAGGGTCACTTCGCGAGTGGTTGCAGAAAGGTCTGCGGGGCCGCTCCACTTCCAAATCTTTCCATCCCAGGGGTGAGGGCCAAAGGTAATGGAACTGCCCGGTTCAACCAGCAGGTCAGTCGTCGGGTTCCAACCGCCGTCATTGACCTTGGAATAGGGAATGATTTTGGAGCCAGCGCAGGGTCCAACCACCGCCTCGCCGCCGGACGTTTTTGCCAAGGTATCAGGTTCATTGTATTGCTTCGGTTCAAAGTCGGCAGTGGGGAAGACCTTCATCAAACGCTGGGTTTCTTCGGCAGTAATAGGCAGCACGGTGCCGTGGCGAGGAGTAAATGCGCCAGCCATTTTGGTGTCCTGCACAAAAGTAAAATTGGTCAGGTCCGGGCTGCTAGTGAATTGGTAATGGCCATTCATGTAACAGTCATACATGAGGATCCAGGAATCCTGATTGATAAGCTTGAAAACCCCTGCGCCTTCCACCGCTTCCTTGGTCTGTTGGAGAGTACCCGTGGGCTTACTCCACTGGGAACCTTCCTTGCCGGCAGGGGCTGTCAATTTCTTGGCAGTAGTCTTGCAAATGCCGCCGTCGCCTTCGTTCTTGAAGAAGGCATGGTACAGGGAGTCGTTTTCGTTGTAGACGATGTCCATGTCGATGGTGGCGGAGCCGCGGTCAAAGAAGTAGGTGGGCTTGCCCAGCACATCGGTAAAGTCGTCGTTGGCGTACAGGTAGTACACCTTGTCGTAGGGAATGGTGCCGTCGTTGGTGAGCAACGAGAAATAGATCATGAGGCGGCCCTTGCTGCCGTCGGAGTTTTCGTAATCCTTGTCCCAGATGGTTTCGGGAGCCCACACGCGGGTCACGTTGGCAAAGTTCGTTCCCTTGTACTTGTCCGGGAAATGGACGGTACTATGACTCCAGTTCACAAGGTCCTTGGAGCGCATCAGCACCATGCCGCGATTGCTTGCCCAGCCCTCGGCGCTCTTCATGTCGGTATTGACCATGTAGAAGTAGCCATCGGGCGCACGCAAAATGTGGGGGTCGCGAAGGCCCTTCTTCAGGCTAACGGAATCCGCGGCCACCACCCGGTTGCCGCCGTTCATAGCCGTAAAGTTGTAGCCGTCGTTGCTGATGGCGTAGTAAATGTTCTCGTTGTTGTTTGCCGGGAAGTAAATGAACAGGTAGTTGGTGTAGGGTTCGTAACCGTGAATGCTCACGTCGAACTTCTTGGTTTCAAACTGGGTGCCGTCGGTTACGTTTACAGACAACTGCACCGTCTTATTCTGGTTCACCAGGCGGCCCGCGATGGTTCCGTCGTTCCGCAAGAAAGTGGTGTCGCAGGAAGTCCAGTAAAAGCGCATGTTTTCGCAGCCGGAAATCCCCGCACCGGTGGAGGGGAGGGTCAAGTCCTTGTAGAGGTTGTTCAGATGACCATCAAATTTGATGCTGTTGGCGCAGTCACTCAGGCTCGCGGCCATGGAATTTGCCGCCAGAACAACAGAAAGTGCTCCAAAAAATGCGCCATGGAAAGCGCCATGGAAAGCGCCAGCTTTGGAAATAAATTTCTTACCCATATTCAAATCCAATCCCTTTTACAAGGAATATAAATTAAGTAGAGCCCAAACGATAAGTTTGTCCACATTTAAAAAGGATAAATTGTCCACATTTTACATTGGTTACATATCCGTTTTCGCTAAAAAAAAGCGATTTTTAGATTGGAAAGATCCCGAACAGGGGCTTTATGGAGATTGGGTATGAAATTTCGTGGAAAATTGGCTTTTTTGACTGTCACCGCTTTGGTTAGCCTCGCGGGAACCGCCAATGCGCAGACCAAGGTTACCGTAGATCCTGGTAAAAAGTATCAGATTTTTGAAGGTTGGGGCACAAGCCTTTGCTGGTGGGCTGTTCTTGCCGGCAAGTGGAGCGAAGCAAACTACCTCAAGTTGGTTGATGCCATCGCCGATCCGGATTCGGGCCTCGGTTACAACATTTTCCGCTACAACATCGGCGGGGGAGACCAGCCGGGCCATAACCATTTGACTAAAGGCGACGGGGGCGGAGCCGTTCCCGGCTACAAGCCTACGGAAAACGGCGCTTACGACTGGACTGCAGACCAGAGCCAGCGTAACATTTTGTTCGCCCTGAACAAGAAAGTCAAGAACCCCATCTACGAAGCATTTTCCAATTCCCCTCCCTGGTGGATGACCAATAGCGGTTGCGTTGCCGGCGGTAAGAATGGTGCCGACAACCTGAAGACCGACTACTTTGACGATTTCGCCGACTACCTTTCCGAAGTGGCTTTGCATTTCAAGAAGGAATGGGGCATCACCTTCCGCACGGTGGAACCTTTCAACGAACCAAGTGCAGGCTGGTGGGCCGAAAACAAGGACCAGGAAGGGTGCGGCTTTAAGAACAATCAGTCTGGCATGATCGAAGAACTGGGAAAGGCTCTTAAGAAGAAAGGCCTGTTTCCGGAAACTTCTGTGAGTGCAGCCGACGAATCCAACATCGGTGACGCACTGAACCAGTTTAATAAGTACAGCGCCGAAGCAAAGTCCTACATGTTCCAGGTGAATACTCATAGCTATTCCGGCTATGATTCCCGCGGTAAACTTTATAACGCCGCCTTCGGTGCTGATAAGCGTATTTGGCAGTCGGAATCGGGCCCCCTCCATCGTAGCGGCGACCTGGATATTACCCTCTGGATGGCCGACGTGATCCTCCATGACTTACGCGACATGAAGGCAAACGCCTGGGTGGATTGGCAGCTAGCCGACCCCGCCGAAAACTGGCGCACTTTTGCCGCCAACCACAAGAGCCAAAGTTTTACCAAGGCTCCGCGATTCTATATGCACGCAGCCTTCAGCCGCTTTATTCGCCCCGGTTCCCGCTTTATTGATTCCGACAAGGACAACACGCTGGCCGCCATCCGCGAAGACGGTTCCCTGGTGCTGTTGGTGCTGAACACCAGTGGGTCTGCCGCAAAGTACAGTTTCGACTTGAGCAAGTTTGATGCAGTTGGTAGCAAGGTGAAGGTTCACCGCTTTACACTGCCCGCCGCCTTGAAAGCCGACGCCGACATCGCGATTTCTGGCAAGAGTTTCGAAGTGAACGTTGGCGCACAGTCCATCGTTACCATGGTTGTAGATGGCGTCAAGGGGGAAGGCACCTGCACTACAGAGACCATCGTCCCGTACGTAAAGATTCACGATGGCGGATGGAATGAAACCACAGACGTCACCGTCAATCCAGGCGATTCCCTCGTCATTGGCCCTCATCCGTGGGATGGTGGCCGCTGGGTATGGCGCGGTCCCAACGATTTCTATCAGGTCGGGCGCGAAGTCCGCTTCAAGAATATGCAGTGGCAGTCCAGCGGAATCTATAAGGGCACGTTTAACAACGGCGCAGGCTGTGAAAGTTCTGTAAGCATCAAGGTGGTTGTGAACGATCCGGACCATCCGTATGTAGAGCCCGTTGAACCGGATACGACTCAGGACACCACCAAGCGAGATACAATTGATCAGGCGATTAGGGTAGGGAATGTACCCGCCCTAGTGTCCGTCACCCGCCTCGGAAACAATTTGCAAATTGTCGCTCCTGCACGTCCCATGACGCTGACTATCCACGACCTCCAGGGTGTTCTGCTCATGCGTCGCCAGATTAACGGCCCCGCCACAGTGCCCGTTAGCCAGCTCTCCCGCAAAGGGTACATCGTCCGCCTCACCGACAGCAACCGCCGCCCCCTGTTTTTGAAGGCAATCCAGTAACTTCTGGGAGATAAATTCCGAAATCAGGATTATTTTACGGGAATAACAATGCCTCAAAGCAATGTTTTCCCGTAATCCGTTACCTTATCTGCAAAATTTTGGATAAATCCGCGACAAATATCATCAAAAAAAGGCTCACAAAGTCATATTCAGATCATTTTTTGATCTAAAAAGGTAAAAGTCATAGGTAATTAAGGGAATTTTCATCTCCAAATTACCCATTTACAACCTGGCCGAACAAACAAACTAATATTTTACGGGAAAATCAACCCTCAATCGGCTATTTTTCCCGTAAAAAACAGCATTTTTCGAAAATTATCTCCGGAACGCGTCCCGAGGACTATAATTTGCAAACTAAATCGTCGCAAATCTCCGTAAGCATGCGTTCGTGGGTGCAGACTTCCGCGGAAACACCTTCAATAGATCCCGTGGTGTAGAATGAAGTGCAGGCGCATTCGTGAGCCACACAGCGGTGCTTGATGGCACAGCCTTCGCATTCCTGCTTGTCATAATCCAGGAAGTCACGAATCTTGTTGCATTCCGCCTCGTCGAAGCCGGTAAACACATTGCCCTGAACGTAGGGCGCATTTTCCTTAGAAGTAATAAAGCGGGTGCAGGGGAAAATGTTTCCGTTGGTGGAAACGCCCATGGCTCCGTTATAAACGTGGCAGGAATACTGACGGAATCTCAAATCCTGCAAACGGAGCTTAATCTTGTCCTGGATAGTCCCCAGGAAAAACTTGTTACCGGCCTTGCGGCATTCCAGCCAGTACATGGCCATCTTCTGGTATTCCAGAGCAAGCTTGTCAAAATCTTCACCAGTCCAATTTCCATCGAAGTCGATGCTGGTGGTCATGTTGTTGAAGCCCTGCTGGTGAATCCATTTTACAGCCTCGGTCAGATGGGGCACGTGCTCCCGGGTCACGGTGCAAAGTGCCACCGTATTCATTTTGGAGAGGCGGGGGAGGTGCTTGTACATGGATTCGAAGCTGCCAGCGTCACCCACCGTACGGCGGGAAATATTATGCTGGTAGGCAGGCCCGTCCACAGAAATGTACATGCGGAACCTTTCCTTTTCGCAATAGTCCAGCATCTTTTCGTCAAGCAGAGTGCCGTTGGTATTGATAGCAAAACGCAAAGCAAAATCTTCAGAAGCCGCGCCACGGTCCATGGCCTCGGCGACCATGGCCTTTGCCAAATCCACGCCCTTGTAGATAGCCTCCTTACGGAGCAAAGGTTCACCACCAAAGAAGGTGATATTCATGTATTGCTGTTTAAAGAAAAGCGTACGCTCCAGGCAAAGCCTGATGGCCGCTTCCATAGTGGAATCGTCCATCACCGTGGCCCGATCGCTCTGGGAATCCTTGTAATAACAATAAGAGCAGCGTAAGTTACACTGCTCCGTAAGGCAAAGCACTAAGTTCATACATCCACGTCAGTAGACTCAAATGTAGTCACCATGCTGACAATCATGTTTTCAGGATCGTTGGGATCCGGACAAATTTGCACAGTGCTATCGCAGGCCGGCTTGGCTTCGGAGGATGAACTATTCAATTCCTCGGAAGAAGAACTAACGGGAACCAAAATCGTTTCAACAATAGGATTTATAGGATTTTCGTAAACAACCCCAGCCGAGGGTTCTACAATGGGTCCTTTAGGTCTTATAATCAGAGTGTCCACAGAGCTGGAACTCTTGGGAATATCCACAACAACCTGGCTGGAAGAAGAATCGCCTAATTGTTCAGGAGCAACAACCGGATCACCTGCTTCTGGTTCAATGATTTCTTCTGGATTCGGAGTTACATTCTCTCGATTATTCTCATCCTCAGGGCCTGCAACATCACCACTAGAGCATGCCACCATACTTGTTGCGGCAACACCAATCAATGCGGAGACACTAGCCTTGACTGCAGAATTCCACTTGGAATCTTCGGCAATTTTCTTCTTTTCAATTTTCATAAAGGAATCTCCTAACCGTTTCTGCAATCAAAATAGATTTTTCCAAATCATTCGCAATTCAAAAATAGCGCTTTTTAGGGCACTTTTTTCAACAAATTATCAATTTGCAAAAAAAATGTGATTCTGTATAGAACAAATTGTTTCCTATAGAGAAAAAAGCCCCGAGCTTATGCTGCTCGGGGTTTTTCTGAAAAGAACTTCAATGTGATTTCGTCTTCGATTGCTTCGCCCTGACGGGCTCGCAATGACATGCTGGACTGGATCCTTCGACTTCGTTGCTTCGCAACTACGCTCAGGATGACACCTAAAGGTGTCACTTGAACAGATTTTTCATCTTCTCAAGGAAGGATTCTTCCTGGGCGGTTTCCTTGTCCTTGCGGAGTTCGGCCAGCTTCTGGTAGAGTTCCTTTTCTTCCTTAGAAAGATCCTTCGGAATTTCCACGCCGATTTCAACGTAGAGGCTACCGCGGTCGCCACGCTTGTTCAGCGGGTACAAGCCCTGTTCACGGAGACGCAGGATGCTGCCAGCCTGAGTGCCGGCTGCAATCTTGATCTGCACTTCGTCGCCATCCAAAGTAGGAATGCGCTGGGTGCCGCCGAGAACCAAGCGATGTACGGGAACCTTCACTTCACAGTGCAGGTCATCGCCTTCGCGGGTGTAGAAGTCATCGGGCTTTTCAGTAACCACAGCCAGCAAGTCGCCGCTTGCGCCGCCACGAGGACCGCAGTTACCTTCACCACGAAGATTCAGGTACTGGCCTTCGGAAACGCCAGCCGGAATCTTGATGGAAATTTCTTCCGTTTCCTGAACACGACCTTCGCCGCGGCAGTTGGAGCAAGGCTTTGCAATAGTTTCGCCCATACCGTTACAAGTGGGGCAGGCACTTTCAGAAATCATCTGGAAGAAGCCACCCGTCGCACGGCGCACGCGACCGGTGCCATGGCAAGTGCTACATTCGGTAACGTTTTCGCCACCCTTGCCGTTACATTCGGTACAGGGAGTATAACGCTTCAGGCGAACCTTCTTGGTGCAACCTTCGAAGATTTCCTTAAAGCTGAGGGCTACCTTGATCTGCAAATCGTTTCCGCGGGGAGGGCCAGCCTTACGGGCACGGCCGCCACGGCCACCGCCAAAACCAAAGCCACCGCCAAAGATGTCGCCGAACTGGCTGAAAATGTCTTCGAAGCTACCGAAGCCACCGCCGCCAAATCCGCCGCCGCCGAAACCGCCACCAGGTGCGTTAAAGCCAAACTGGTCGTAGTTCTTGCGCTTTTCAGGATTGGAAAGCACGTCGTAAGCTTCTGCAGCTTCCTTAAACTTTTCTTCGGCTTCCTTATCGCCCGGGTTCTTATCCGGATGATACTTAATGGCAAGCTTCTTATAGGCGTGCTTGATTTCGTCAGCACTTGCGTCCTTACCAACGCCTAATACTTCGTAATAATCTCTTTTATCTGCCATTGTTGCCCTCCCGGGCAATTAGTAAACAGTGGTTAGTATACAGTGGTTAGTATACAGCGGTTAGTTTTTATATGCAAAAAGGATTGCCTTAGTTCAAGGCGAATCCTTTTTGATGGTAGAGGTTAGATTTCAGCGAATGCTAATCACTAACCACTAACCACTGACCACTTCTTAGTCAACGACTTCAGCGTCAACGACTTCCGGGCCGTCGTTCTTCTTGTCGGACTTCGGCTGTTCAGAAGCGCCCGGCTGAGGACCCGGCTGTGCACCAGCGGCACCGGCAGCCTGAGCCATGGAGCTCATCATGTTCTGGAGCTTGTCCATAGCGGCCTTGATTTCTTCCTTGGTGCCGTTGTCCTTCTTGTCCTTGATTTCCTGGACAGCAGCTTCGATCTGGCTCTTGGTGTCGGCAGGAATCTTGTCGCCAACTTCCTTGAGCTGAGCTTCGACCTGGTAAGCCATCTGTTCAGCCTGGTTCTTGACGTCCACCAGTTCGCGCTGTTCCTTATCCTT
This sequence comes from Fibrobacter sp., assembly GCA_024399065.1. Lineage (NCBI taxonomy): Bacteria > Pseudomonadati > Fibrobacterota > Fibrobacteria > Fibrobacterales > Fibrobacteraceae > Fibrobacter > Fibrobacter sp. The sequence continues at coordinate 11,660 of JAKSIB010000041.1, forward strand.
GGCAGCGTTTGCTTCGGCGTCCTTCACCATCTTGTTGATTTCGTCTTCGGAGAGGCCGCTGGAGGAAGTAATCTTGATGGACTGTTCCTTGCCGGTTTCCTTATCCTTAGCGGAAACGTGGACGATGCCGTTGGCGTCGATGTCGAAGGTCACTTCGATCTGAGGAACGCCGCGGGGCTTCTTCGGAAGGTCGGTGAGGTCGAACTTACCGAGGGTACGGTTGTCGCGAGCAAATTCACGTTCACCCTGGAGAACATGGATGGTCACTGCCGGCTGGTTGTCTTCGGCGGTAGAGAACACCTGGCTCTTCTTGGTAGGAATGGTGGTGTTACGGTCGATGAGCTTGGTCATGACGCCACCGAGAGTTTCAATACCCAGAGAAAGCGGGGTCACGTCGAGGAGCAAAACGTCCTTCACAGCGGAGTCGCCGCTAAGAACTGCGCCCTGAACTGCAGCACCGATTGCCACAACTTCGTCCGGGTTCACAGTCTTGTTGGGTTCCTTGCCGAAGTACTTCTTAACAGCTTCCTGAACGGCCGGAATACGGGTAGAACCACCAACCAGGATCACTTCGTCGATTTCAGACAGAGACAGGCCAGAGTCGGCGATAGCCTTGCGGCAGGGTTCCATAGAACGTTCCACCAGGTGAGCGGTCAGCTGGTCAAACTTTGCACGGCTGAGGGTAAGGTCCAAGTGCTTCGGGCCAGTTGCGTCAGCGGTGATGAAGGGGAGGTTGATGTTGGTAGAAGTAGTAGCAGAAAGGTCAATCTTTGCCTTTTCAGCAGCGTCCTTCAAACGCTGGAGAGCCATCTTGTCCTTCTTCAGGTCGATGGAGGGATTTTCCTTCTTGAATTCGTCGTTGATCCAGTCGATGATCACTTCGTCGAAGTTATCGCCACCCAGCATGGTATCACCGTTAGTGGACTTCACAGAGAACATACCGTCGTCGATTTCCAAGATGGAGATATCGAAGGTACCACCACCCAGGTCATACACGGCAACCTTTTCGCTCTTCTTGGAGTCGAGGCCGTAGGCGAGTGCAGCAGCGGTCGGTTCGTTCACGATACGGAGAACTTCAAGGCCAGCGATCTTACCAGCGTCCTTGGTAGCCTGGCGCTGAGCGTCGTTGAAGTATGCCGGAACGGTAATCACGGCCTGGGAAACGGTTTCGCCCAGGTAGTCTTCAGCAATCTTCTTCATGGTCTGAAGAACTGCTGCGGAAATTTCAGGAGGAGCGAACTGCTTGTCGTCAATCTGCACGCGGATCGGATCGGAACCGGTACCAACGAGCTTGTACGGCATGTTCTTTTCCACAGCGGAGCATTCGCCAGCGGAGCGGCCCATGAAGCGCTTGATGGAGTAAATGGTCTTTTCGGGGTTGGTAATAGCCTGACGCTTAGCAACGTGGCCAACCAGACGTTCGCCGGTCTTGCCGAATGCAACGATAGACGGGGTAGTGCGGAAACCTTCTGCGTTTGCGATCACTACGGGCTTGCCACCTTCCATAACGGAAACGCAGCTGTTGGTTGTACCAAGGTCGATACCGATAATCTTGCTCATTTTTGAGTCTCCTATTTAAATTCCTTCGGCGCATTCTTTGAATTTTGCGCCATTCTGTTTTCGCCGAACATTAAGCAAAAGCCGTGCCAAATGCAAAAAAGGGCCTTTTTGTTTCGTTCTGAAACAAAAACAGCCCTTTAAAACCCACAAAAAAAGCCCTGTTTCATTTTAGAACAGAGCTTAAAGGTTATTTAGCTAGGTTTATTTTGAGGCTTTGGCCCCTGGAGTTCCGTACCAAATAAGTACCCTTATGGTAGCCGGCCGCCCTTAGGCTAACCTTCAGCCCCATTACAGAGGCTCCACTATCCAGCAGGATCTTGCCTAGCTGATGGCCCATCAGGTCAAAGACCTTATATTCAACCGCTGTATTTCCAAAAAATCCTGCAACAGGGGAGGCAAATCCTGCTCCGATGGCGGCGGTTTCACGAATTTCTTCAGCAGTCTTGTCGCTTGTACCAAAGGCGATCCAGTCCAGGTTCACGTAGTCGGAGGTCAACAGAACCTTCAGCACGTGCTCACCCTTGGCCAGTTCCTTGGTGGTCTTACCCTTGAATGTGGCGTATTTGTCGAAATCGCCGGTTCCAGCCAGCTTCAAGGTGTCAGTAATGGGCTCGTTATCCATAAAGAGCTGGATTCCGGCAGATTCCATTCCCGTTGCATAAGAAAGCTCGTAGGGGAGGGCACTAGCGGCATCCACATTCACAGTGTATTCCAGCCATTCGCCCTTCTGGGTGTAGCCAATGGCATAGCCGTCGCCTTTTTCAGTCTTGATGGCAACAATATCGACGCGGTCTTCGCGATATTCACCGCCCTTGTTTTCCGTGTCCATGTCGTAGTAGGCCTTGCCGGCACCGCCTACGTCGTAGTTCTCGAATTCAATGAAGTTGCCCAGGCCTTCAACCTTGGCACCGATGACCGGCAGTTCACACTTGGCTTCGGGATCCTTCAGCATTGCTTCGCAGAAGGGGCCCTGGGGAATGGCAGTCTTGCTGTCTTCAAATTCCCAGTAGTCGGCTTCAAAGTCGCCTGAGAACATAAAGAACACGTCATGCTTGCCAACTGCACCTTCGGCAGGCACAGTCACCAGGCCGTCCTTACTGAATTCAGCCTTAGCAACAACGGGGCCGTCCACCTTGTCCAGGCGAACCGTAACAGAAGAAGCCCTCTTAACGCTCAAAACGGAAGCCGAGAAGGATTCTGCGCCGGCGTCACCGAATTCCACGCCGCTGATCTTAGTGTACTTGCCGTCGGTAAGATTGGTAAGAACCGTATTGCCGGCGGCACCGCTCTTACGGACCTTCACTTCTTCGCCCCAGGACATGGTTTCTGCCTCTACGCGCTTGTAGGGGTTGAAATCTTCCAGCTGGGCCACGCCATTATCCGGCCACCAGTCAATCTTTTGGATAGTTCCGTCGGCATTATACTTCATCTCGGCAACGCCAACAGAACGGCGTTCCTTGTGCTGGAACTTGAGGCCCATTTTATCGGATTTCTGGTGCCAAAGTTGATAATGATGGCCAAATACGTAGGATTTTCCCTTATAGTCAATAATCCCCGGGTGGTTTCCGTTACTGCGGGAAGTATGAGGCATAATGTCGCCCTTGTAGGTCCAGGGGCCCGTGGGGGAGTCGCTCATGGCATAGCCGATACCTTCGGCGCAGCAGGTGGAAGCAAAGGCCATGTAGTAATGGCTGTCGTGCTTGTAGAACCAAGGGCCTTCCTGGTAATCCTTGACCTTGGGGTGGGTAACGATATTGCCGGAAGTGCTGATCATGTCTTCGTTAAGCTTGATCATGTACAAATCCGGATTGCCCCAGTACATGTAGGCCTGCCCGTCATCATCCACCCATACGGTGGGGTCGATATCGTTCCAATGCTCCCGCTGCCAAACCAAGGCCTTGTTCAGAGGTTCCTTAAAGGGGCCGTAGGGATTATCTGCCACCAGGACAGAAATTCCGTTACCATGAATGGGGACGTACATGTACCATTTGCCATTGCGGAATACAACCTGCTCGGCCCAAGCGCCATTGGTCCTGGTGCTCCACTTGATATCGTTCAAGGAGGCCACAGCCCCATGGCTCGTCCAGTTGACCATGTCCGTAGAAGTATGCAACAGCCAATCGTACATCACGAACCCTTCGGCGTCATCTTCGTCGTGGGTCGTGTAAAGGTACACCGTGTCCCCATGCACCATGGGAGCCGGGTCCGCCGTGTAATTGGTTGTGATTATTGGTTGCTGGGCAAAGGCCACTCCAGCCAAAGCCAATACAGAAGTAACGGATAAGAGTTTCCCAAACATCTTTATCTCCAGATTGTTATACACCGGAAATAAAGATAAGTTCCATAGGATATCAAATTACCCTATGGAAAACACATTCCTTTGCAAGAATCTCAATAACGTTCTGTTTACAAATTAAAGCTTGCCGGAGGAAACGATGACCTTGGCAGGCTTGAGAATCTTGTTCTTCAGCTTGTAGCCCTTCATGAAAACAGTCACCACGTGATTTTCGGGAATGTCTTCGGAAGGCTGCTGCATCAAGGCTTCGTGGCAGTTGGGGTCAAATTCTTCGCCGGTGGGATCCAGCTGTTCGAGACCTGCGTCGGCAAGAACCTTGGCGAACTGGTCGTGGATCATCTGCATGCCCTTTTCGAAAGTTTCCAGATCCTTGGCCTTGTTTTCGGCGGCGAAGGCGCGTTCGAAATTGTCCAGCACTTCGGAAAGCTTTTCCAGGAGCTTGCCGTTGGCGGTTTCGATAATTTCAAGCTGTTCCTTGGCGCTGCGACGGCGGAAGTTGTCAAATTCAGCCATGAGACGCAGGTTGCGGTCGTTGGCGGCGGCAAGTTCAGCCTTCAGGATATCTTCGGCAGATTCGGTAGATTCGGGGGCAGGTTCGGCCGTGGCTTCGGCGGACTGTTCGGCAGAAGCGTCGGCAGGGGAGTCCTGGGCGGAAGAATTGTCGCCAGCGGCCTGGGCCTTTTCTGCCTCGGCAGCCTGCTTCATGATATTTTCAAGGTCCTGTTCAAACTTTGCGCGTTCTTCAGCGGTAGGTTCCTGCAAATTTTCGTCGGCCATTTTATATAATTCCTTGTGTAATATATCGGGATCGCTCCCATATCTGTTTAAATTTCGCCGTATATATTGCAAAAAGCGTGCCAAGGCCAAAACGGGCCAAAACAGGGGTCAAACCAGGAAAAAGTACAAAAAAGTGTTTCAAATTGAAAAACAAGGCAAAAAAGGAGGGGAGGACGCACTTTGACAACAATTGTTTGCAAAATGAATGATTTTGACAACAACTGTTTGCAAAATAAGCAGGTTCAGCCGCCTACCCCTTCAAAATTCCCGACAAGGACCTAGATTTGTCTCTGCCGACGAATGTTGGCAAGTTGCTATATAATTGATAGCATCTTTCAGTGGGGAACCTCGCCGGACGCGGCGGGGTTCTTTCCCACAAAACTTTTCCCAATGTTTTTGTTATATTAAAACCGAACAACGTTTTTGGGACTTCTGTATGTTTTACGCATTTCTTATAATTCTTGCCATCGCCGTCGGAGCATACCTTTGCTTCTTGCTCCGTATGGTCATCAAGAACCAGAAAGACACTATTGCTGCCATCAAGAGCCAAACTCAGAGCGTAATCCTTCAGGACAACAGCCTACAGACCCTCAAGCTGCAAGTTGCAGCCTTGGAAGAAAGCATCCTGGAACTTTCCATCAGGAGCATCAACGTTAAGACCAAGCTGAAGAACTTCGTACACAATTGCATGAAGGAAGGCAACTCTCGCACGACCATTGAAGAAGCTAGCAAGTCCATGGGAATCTCCAAGAGCAAAACCAAACGCATCCTGCTGATTCTCGTTGAACTCCGAATCGCAAGCATCGTAGGCGAGGACATTGATTTCCGCATCAAGAAGGAACAACTCAGTATCGCACTGGAAAAGATCGATATGTTCTTCAACGACGAAATGAGATAGAATCTAGGGAAATCGGAACAAATGAAAAAGCCCGCGGAATGGATCCACGGGCAATTTAAAAAAAACTTTAGTTTACATAATCCACATTATCGGCAACAAAGATACAAGGGATTAACAGGGGAGCTTTTAATATATATTTACCAAAAACTCGTGAGAAAAACCATGTCCCAGACCAGTGAAAAGTTTAGAGTTGAATGGCTTGCAGCCGACCAGGCACGTGATGCAGGCCTTGAAGAACCGACGGACGTTACCGCGTTCAAGGATATTTCCTATGGTGAATTTGGAGACTGGAATCTGCTGGATCTGTACATTCCCAAGGCCGTGACGACTCTAGATGCTGCGACGAAGAAACACCCGGTGATCATCAGCGTCCACGGCGGCGCTTTTGTCTACGGTCAAAAAGAAACCTACAAGTTCTATCTGATGAGTCTGGCGGAACGTGGTTTTGCCGTAGTGAATTTCAACTACAGGCTGGCTCCGGAATTCAAGTTCCCGGCTGCCCTGGAAGATACCGACGCCGTAGTCCATTGGGTTCTGAAGAACGCAGAAAAATACAATCTGGACGCAGAAAATATTTTCTTCGTGGGAGATTCCGCAGGCGCAACTTATGCCGCACTTTACGCCATTTATTGCGTGAATCCGGAATATGCGGGCAAGGTACAGGCCACCGCAAAATCCTGGTACGACTCCCCCGCGAAAATCAACCCGCCGAAAAATTTCAAGCCCAAGGCTCTAGCCCTAAACTGCGGACTTTTCGACCTGACGGAAGATAGAAACAAGCAGGCCGATATTGTGGTAGACTTGCTAGGTGACCATTGGGAAGAATGCTGCGAATACCTGAATGTGGAGGATTTCCTGACCAAGGAATTTCCAACCGCATTTGTGATGACAGGCGAGTACGATTTCTTGAAATCACAGAATCAGCACATGGCTGCAACTCTCGAAAAGCTAGGGCTCCCCCACGTTTTCAAGCATTACGGAACCCAGGACGACAAGGAAATTTCTCACGTTTTCCATGTGAACATGAAACTCCCCCTCGCCCACGCCTGCAACGACGCCGAATGCGAGTTTTTTAAAGGGTTTATTTAGACCTTCAACGATACTGCTTCGGCAAGTTTTCTATAAATTTCATGCTGAACAGATTCTAATTCATTGTTACATTGTAATTCTTTGTTAATCAAAGAGTTAAGCATTTGCAGCCTTATCTATATGGAAAGAAAGAAGACCAAGTTCAATATAATTTTATAAACGCAGTAAATCATCAAAAAATTGTCTTTCCCCCTTCCCCATTATTTTTCGCATACATTCTAGCAGAAAAACACTCCGTTTTTCTATCTTTTAGCCCGTTAAAATCCCATTTCAAGGAGTACATATGGGCGGATTTTGTGGCGTTATTTCCAAGAGCGATTGCGTAACCGATCTGTTCTTCGGAACCGACTATCATTCTCATCTTGGCACTCATCGCGGCGGTATGGCTGTTTTGAAGGCCGATGGCAACTTCCATCGTTCCATTCACAACATCCAGAACACCCCGTTCCGCAGCAAGTTCGAAAACGACTTTGCAAAGTTTGCCGGTAACGTTGGTCTCGGCGTTATTTCTGACACCGACCCGCAGCCGCTCGTCATGACCTGCAAGCTGGGCACTTTCGCCCTGGTCACCGTAGGCCTCATCAGCAACATCGAAGACCTGAAGAACGAACTGTTCCAGAACAACTGCATGCAGCTCCAGTATTCTACCACCAGCGGTATGGTCGGTCCTACCGAAGTGGTCTCCGCTTTGATCGCCACCCAGAACTCCATCGTCGAAGGTTTGAACTACGTTCAGCAGAAGATCAAGGGTAGCTGCTCAGTGCTCGTTATGGACAGCAACGGCAAGCTCTACGCCTCCCGCGACAAGTGGGGCCGTACCCCGATTATCGTGGGCCGTAAGGATGGTGCAGTCATCGCCGTTCAGGAAAGCTGCGCTCTCCCCAACCTGGGCTACGACCACCTCCGCGATCTCGGTCCTGGTGAAATTGCAGAACTCACCACCGAAGGCATCAACACTCTCGTTGAACCCGGCAAGAAGATGGCAATCTGTTCCTTCCTGTGGGTTTACTACGGCTATCCGGCATCTGCCTACGAAGGCCGCAATGTTGAAATGACCCGTTACCGCTGCGGCAGCGCTCTCGCTAAGCGTACTCCTACTGAAGCCGACGCAGCTTGCGGTATTCCTGACTCCGGTACTTCTCACGCCCTCGGTTACGCACACGAAGCCGGCATCAAGTTCGCACGTCCGTTCGTCAAGTACACTCCCACATGGGCACGTTCCTTCATGCCTCAGGACCAGCGCCAGCGTGAACACGTGGCTTCCATGAAGCTCATTCCTATTCCGGGTCTCATCGACAACAAGCGCCTGGTGTTCTGCGACGACTCCATCGTCCGCGGTACTCAGCTGGGTAAGCAGGCTGAAAAGCTTTACTCCATGGGCTGTAAGGAAACCCATATGCGTATCGCTTGCCCGCCGCTGGTTTACCCCTGTAAGTTCATCAACTTCTCTCGTTCCAAGAGTGTGTACGACTTGATCACTCGTCGTTACATCCGTGAAAAGGAAGGTGAAAACGCAGATCTGGACAAGTACACCAACCCGGATTCCCAGGAATACAAGGACATGGTGGACTACATCCGTCGCAACCTGAACCTCACCACTCTGGCTTTCCAGCGCATCGACGACCTCATCCAGGCCATCGGTCTTCCGGAAGATCAGCTGTGCACCTTCTGCTGGACCGGTAAGGACTACGCAGAAACTGGCGACTGCTATCACTGCCCCTGCCACGCTGACGAAGAAAAGTAATTTCTAGGTTCGGCGCAAACGCCAAACCCCAGAAGTATTTCAAAAGTCCGGCCTATAACAAGGTCGGATTTTTTGTATTTTAGGGTACGCATGAAAATCAAGAACTCTAAAATTTTCTCTACCTCAAAAATTTTCGCAGTCGCATTGACAATGACAGCGCTCGTTGCATTTGTTCTAAACGGATGCTCCCTCTATCGCAAGATCAGCGCTGCCGATATTTTGTCTAAAACGAAGCTGGAATTCAATTCCCTGTCCCTGGATTCCGTTTCCATCAACAAGGACCTTTTCCCGCAGCAGGGCTTTGGCGGAGGGTTCCTCCCCAACCCGCAAGTCATCGCCCTGGTCCAGAATTTTTCCAAGGGCATCCTTGAGAAAGAAATCGGCAAAGCCGGCTTGACCATCGGGCTTGTGGCCAACAACCAAAGCGAAGATACGCTCTGCATCAAAAAGCTTTCCGCCATGGTAGACATGGACACGATTTTGTCTGTACCGGTTGAATTGAATGATTCCGTTTTGATGATTCCCGGCACCAACCAAATCGAAGTGGTCGCCCAGATGCCCATTGACAAACGTTTGTTCAAACTGATGGAAGTCAATTCCATGAAATTCAAGGGACGCCTCGAGGCAACCTTGGCAAACGACGACAACATCGTTCCCTTTGATTTTGACTTGTCACGCTCTGTGACTCAAGAAGAAAAGCAGGCCCTTGCCGAAAAGGCCCGCACCTCTGTTTTGAATAGTATTGTAAACGATTGGGTCGGAGCAATCCTCCCCCAGGACTAAGGCCATTATGAAACGTGAATTTGTACCAGAAAACTTGAACGTAGATGACGTAAACGCTGTAACACAGTTGTTCCAGACTCTGCTTGACGAAAACATTCCCAATGATGCCAAGGCTCTCCGCGCTTGGATCATGAAATGGAGCGAACTTGGTTCTGTGCTGAGCGAAGTCAGCTGCCGCCGCTATGTGGCCATGACTTGCAACACCGCCGACGAAGCTGCCGCAAAGGCTTACGAAACATTCGTCGAAAACATTGACCCGGTGTCCAGTGAATTTGATGACAAATTAAACAAGAAGCTGATGGCTCACCCGGCAAAGGATTTGCTGAAGGATGAATTCGGTGTCTGGTTCAAGAGCCTCCAGGTTTCCCTGGACTTGTTCTCCCCCGAAAATATTCCGCTGGAAACTGAAGAAGTCAAGGCTGTTCAGGCATACCAGAAAATCACTGGCGGCATGAGCGTTGAATTCGATGGCGAAGTCAAGACCATGCAACAGATGAGCGCCTACCTGGAACGCACTGACCGCGACCTCCGCGAACGCGCCTGGCGCACCATGTGGGACCGTCGCCTTCAGGACAAGGAAGCCTTGGATGAATCCTTTGATAAGTTGTTCGCAATCCGCAACAAGATTGCAAAGAACGCTCACTGCAAGGACTTCATCGACTACATCTATCTCGCCAAGCGTCGTTTCGATTACACTCCTGCACACTGCCGCGACTTCCACGAAAGCGTCGAGAAGTTGGTGCTTCCGCTGTTGAAGGAAATCTACAAGAAGCGTGCCGCAAAGATGGGCCTTGAAAAGCTCCGCCCGTGGGACCTTGCCGTGGACCCGCTGAACCGTGCCCCGCTTAAGCCTTACGAATCCGGTACGGAACTCATTGAAAAGGTGGACCAGATTTTTGAAAGTCTGAATCCTCAGGCTGGCAAGTGGGCTCGCCAGATGCAAGCCCAGAATCTCATCGATCCCGACTCCCGCTTGGGCAAGGCCCCGGGCGGATACCAGATTGGTTTCGACGAAAGCCGCCTCCCCTTCATCTTCATGAATTCCGCAAAGACGGACCGCGACATCTACACTTTGCTCCACGAATCCGGACATTCCTTCCATCAGTTCGCTTTGGCCAACCAGCCCATCCTCGCCTACCGCGATGTTCCTTCTGAATTTGCAGAAGTGGCCAGCATGAGCATGGAACTGATCGGTACGAACAACTTAAAGCCGTTCTATGGAGACGATTCCGCAGCCATCGCCCGCAGTGTCGAAGGTGAACTTGAAGATGTCATTTGGCTCTTCCCCTGGGTGGCAAGCATCGATAGCTTCCAGCACGAACTTTACAGCCGTCCCAACCACACCGCCAAGGACCGCGAAGAAATCTGGCTCAAGATCATGGACCGTTACGATGCGGGCGTCGATTACAGCGGCCTGGAAAAGGTAAAGGCAAACTTCTGGCAGAAGCAGCTTCATTTGTTCGAATGCCCGTTCTACTACATCGAATACGGCATCGCTCAGTTGGGCGCCCTCCAGGTGTGGGCAAACTACAAGAAGGACCCGCAAAAGGCCTTCGAAGACCTCTTCAAGGCAGAAAGTCTGGGTTATAGCGTGTCTGTGCCAAAAATGTTCGAGACCGCAAACATCAAGTTCGACTTCACTGCGAAGACCATCGAGCCCTTGATGCAGGTCGTCTGGGATGAGCTGAGCAAGTTCTAAGGCAGAAAAGCAACTTTTTTCAAAAAAAATGTACTTTTTTTGCCAAAAAAGCCCAAAATACCTTGACAAGCGTCGGATATAATTATATATTTGGCGCACATCCTTGGAGGGATGGCCGAGTGGTTGAAGGCGCACGCTTGGAAAGCGTGTTTACCTCACGGTAACGAGGGTTCGAATCCCTCTCCCTCTTCTAAACAAAACTTCTGGAATGTTTTGGACAAAGCATTTCAGAATTTTTTGTAGAAAAAAACAACATACGGTTTTCTGCAGAAACCAAACCTTAAACAAGGGGTACTTAGATGGCTGATGATCAGAGAGTTTATCTTGACGATATTTACGCAAGTGAAGAATGTCAGGGCTCTGTATTCCGCGCCGTTGTCATGATGGCTCAGGAAGCACGTTTCATCAACAAGCAGGCAGGTCAGGGTTACATCCAGTTGACCAAGAAGCCGACCACTATCGCCATGTACAAGTTTAAGGAAGGCAAGCTCTCTATCTCCGAAAAGAAGGCAGAAGAAGCTGTCGAAGCCGCTGAAGAAGTCGAAATGACTACCGAAAACGCAGCACAGGTTACCGCCGCTGCAGACGACGCTTTCGGCGAATAATTTCTACAAAAAGCAATTTAAAAAGCAGTCCTAACGGGCTGCTTTTTTTCGTATCTAGCCCACACGACCACTGTACGGGAAGCATCAGACCCCACCCCACCTCATAAATAAAACAACCGCCGGCATTACGCCGACGGCTGCCACTTCCTAACCCAAATTTAATCAAGCCTACATCTGCCCTTCACGAACGCGGTATGCTTCTGGGAATGCGGCTGCGGCACAATTGTCGCAAAGCATTCTCAGGTGGGTTTCGGCAGCGGTACGCACACGAATGTGTTCGCCACAGCCACCGCAACGTCCCAGGAACACCACAGACAAGGAAGATGTCTGAACGTTTTCCAATGCACCGGCAGCCTCACCCTTACGACGCACCATGTTGCGATAGACGATTTCGCCATTGGGCTTCAGGATCGTTTCGCGAACGACATCGCAGTTAAAGCTACGGCCCTTGCGATTCTTCATTCGAATCACAAAGCTGTTCTGGTCAGCAGTATTCTTGTAGTTTTCCCAGTCCTGCACATAGCGGCACAGATCTGTAACATAATGCCACGGGATTTCGGATTCATTGAAACCGAAAAGGCGACAGAAACGCTTATTTGCGCTAATGAGACGGCCGTGTTCGCTAACCTCGAAGCAGGCCAATTCCATAACGTTTGATTCTACGGTGTTCATAAACTCCTCCCCCTGAGATAGTACCTGTAAAGTACATCGGCTGAAGTGATTGCTTTTGCACCCAATCGCACATCGTCAAGCTTGACGTTTACGTTTTCCTTCCCAAAGAAAATCGGTTCATCCGAAGGCTGGATAACGCCCACAGATACAGGCATTTCAGCATCCAGGGATCCATCCTTATACAGGTTCAAATTCTTTCCGTCCCAGGTAACTACATAGTTCACCCAAGTTCCATACTCCACCGGAGCACTGGCAACAACGGCATTGGCGCAACTCAACGAATCACCGGAACCATCGGCAAGGAAGAATGCCACACTGGGAGATTCAACACCGCACTCCTTGTTCACAAGGGCAAAGCTGAACACGTTCTTCACATCTTCGTCGCCAAAACCAAGCTTACCCACAATATTCCTGCGGAACGGCTCATCCTCCCCGACAGAATCAAACATTGCCAAAACTTCGAAAGTCAATTCAGAGACGCTATCCAAGGCTCCCTGGTCACTTTCAATAACACCGAACTGGTCCACAGATTTCAGATGCAAAGCCATTCCATCCAAGCCCTTTTCCAGATCTTCCACACCGTAGATAACAAGCGAACCCATTCGGCCACGGGCATCCATGGCAACCTTGGAGCCTTCGGAATCCCACAGATAATCCATGGACCACCAACTCAAAAGACCATATTCCGAAGAAACCGGCAATTGGAACAGGTTTTCTTCGACAACGCCCAAAGAATCAAAAGCCTCGGACAGGTCCACATCGTCCATTTCATACATCATGGAGGACGGAAGAGGTCCAAGGAACTTCACAGCACTATCCGCAAAATCAAGAGCGTAGATAGAATTCTCGTAACGGATGGGATCCGGAGAGGAGACCTGTACAAACTGCGCCGTGGACGGAATTCCATTGAATTCAAAATCACCCTTGGCATCGGTTTCAACAGACCACATGGAACCCGGCAAGGAGACGGTCACGCCTTCAGGCTTGATGCCAGATTCAAGAACCACACGGCCCTTGAAATCCATGGTTTTGCTCAAATCCAGTTTCAGTTCAATAATCGTTCCTTCAAAATCAACAGTCTTGTAGACAGCCTCGGAATCGATAACGGAAGAAACCGCATAGAATCCACGACGTTCAAGATACATTCCAAAATTGCCATCTTCGTCGGTCGTATCGCTCACAACGATAGAGCCGGCAGACATATGTCGCGCAAGAACAACCGCGCCACCAACAGGAGAACCGTCAGCACTGCGAAGGACGCCCGCAATGGTATTCGTCTCTTCGCCAAAACCACCGACAAGATGATCATCTTCAGAAGGGGTTGTGCAAGCAACGAGGTAAGCCGCAAGGGAAAGGGCAGAAGCGAACTTCTTATTCAGCATTTCCGCCTCCCTTGTCAAGAGCCTTGGTCAGAGGGAAAAACTGAATGTTCATGCGGTACACACGTTCTTCGCCCTGATCTTCCATAACGATAGCGCCGATTCTACGTCGAAAATCAGCGATTTCCTTAGAAATCTTGGCAAAGGCCGCTTCAGAAATACCCATGGTCATGCCGGAAACGTCACGTTCAGCCACCGGAACAACATCCAAGGACTGCACGGCAAGTTCGCCCATCTGGCGGTGCATATCACGAATGGCCAGAGATGCGGTTTCCAGATTACCCGTGGTAATGGACTTGCTACCTTGAACAAAGTTTCCCTGTTCATCTTTCTGCAGAAGAGCCGTCTTCTGAAGAAGATTCAAGGACTTCTTAATCTGGGCGGCATCCACATCAAAAACAAACTTTTCAGCCATCTTGGCCGGAGTTGCCCCATGCATCTGGGGAGCCACTTCACGCAGAACCGGATTCACCCAGTTGTCGTAATAATCGTACTGGTCCTCACCCACCAAGGCCACAAAATTATCCTTGGCCAGCTTACGCATTTCGGCATAGATACGTTTCTTGGGGGCGGAATCCTTTTCATGATCGAAGGCGACCAACAGACGGAAATACTGAAGGTCCACACCAACCAGCCCCATGGCGGAAGCGACTCTTTCAACACCAACATCGCTAAGGTTGGATTTGCCGTCACAAACAAGTTTCAAGAAAACCGGAGAGGAATAGCCCGCATCCTTTGCAAAGTCGCGCCAGGTAAAGCCAGAACGATCCTTGCGTTCTGCATAGTAGTCGCGAATATAGACGCGGTAGCTGTTATATTCCATCACGGGTTTCATACGATACAAATATACCTTCTAAGATACAGAAAAACAATACTTCAAGATACAAAAATGTTGAATTTCATTCAAATTATTTAAATTTTTAAATAATTTTCGCTAATTCAATTCATTTTCATGATACAGAAATACAAAAAAGCGTGATATCAGTCATAGACTTACGAAAAGAAAAAAGTGACCCACCGGCGAAGCCGGTGGTTCTTCATATACGGGCGTAGCCCTA
>JAKSIB010000042.1 GCA_024399065.1 Fibrobacter sp.
ATTTTCTCGGTAGTTACAAGGCTTTGCTTCGCTAAGCCTTGGCTAGGCTTTCCACCTTCGGTGGTAGCCTAGTTAGTCCTGGAGACAACGCACCGAGTGTCCGTAGTCCTTGTCGACGTTGTGGGCGTCGTACGCGAAGTCGTCGCTGATGTCCAGGCGGTAGGCGTAGAAGCTATTGTGCTCCGTAGAAGTCCAAAAGTCGGTGTAGTAGCCCAAATTGCAGAACTCCTCGCGGCGGCTGCTGTAGTAGCCAGCAGGGAGAGCGGAAAAGCCGAACTTATCAGTTCCATTTTTCCAACTGCGTGCGCGCAGATTTAGGGATCTTTCATCACCAGAGGTGCCCACTGCAGCCAGGAGACGTTCTAACTCTGCCTCACTGGGCAAGTGCCAGCCAGCAGGGCATGCATTCATTGCTGCCACCCAGGTGTACAAGCGACCGTACTTTTCGCAATTGCTTTCCTTGTTATCGTAGCAATAGCTCTCTCTGGTCTTGTAATTCAGGTTTTCAGCCATCCAGACTTGGTCGCCAATCTTCACGGTCTTGTACGTTTTTCCATCGCGGGAATCCTTAAGGGTTCCCGCCATGGAACATACGACTAGAGTGCATACAAGTATTAAGAATTTTCTCATGTTCTAACCTTACGAGGAAATTTTCTCGGTAGTTACAAGGCTTTGCTTCGCTAAGCCTTGGCTAGGCTTTCCACCTTCGGTGGTAGCCTAGTTAGTCCTGGAGACAACGCACCGAGAATCCAAGGCCCTCAAAGCTGAGGCCGACGCCCGCGCCGCCGTCGTAGACGTACAGGTCGTAGGCGTCGTCGTTATCGCGCTCCGTAGAAGACCAAAAGAAGGTGTAGTTGCCCAATTGGATGAACTCCATGTTGAGGCTGTAGTAGTCGCCAGCAGGGAGAGCGGAAAAGCCGAACATATCCGATCCATTTTTCCAACTGCGTGCACGTAGATTTAGAGAGCGTTCTGCCTTAGAGGTGCCCACGGTAGACAGGAGACTTTCAAACTCCACCTTACTGGGCAAGCGCCAGCCTGCAGGGCATGCTTTTTTCGCATCATCCCAGGTGTACAAACGACCATATTTTTTGCAATTGCCTTCCTTGTTATCGTAGCAATAGCTCTCGCTGGTCTTGTAATTCAGGTTTTCAGCCATCCAGACTTGGTCGCCAATCTTCACGGTCTTGTACGTTTTTCCATCGCGGGAATCTTTTAAAGTTCCGCTCGATGGTTGCGCCTTGGAGCGCTGCGAGGACACTTCGTCCCCCTCGTTGGAGTCATTGGCTCTGTCATCACGAATTTCTTCCTCAGTTTTCGAATTGCTTGCAGACTTCTTTATGCAACGGACCGAGAAGCCGTTTTTCTTTAAGGCGAACTTTATGTTTCCCTGAAAGAAATCGTCCGAATTCGAGCTTAGTACCCAATCGAAAGCACGAGAATCATCGCCTTCGGAGGAAGACCAAAGGTAGGCCGTTTCTCCCAGAAACTTGTATGCATTCTTGATACGGTCGCCGGCGGCCTGGCCCGAAAAGCCAAAACGATCATCGTATTCAAGTGCGCCTTCAACGGACATATCAAAGGTTCGCCCCTTCAAAACGGAGCCGGCGTTCCCTTCCCCAACCTTGGACTCCACAAAGGATTTCAGTTCAGAAAAGTCTGAATTGTCAGGTAGCGACCAACCATCCGGGCAGGCAATCATTGCCGCATCCCAAGTGTAGAGACGACCGTTCTTTTCGCAATTGACAGGGTCGTTATCGTAGCACACAGAACCCGGCACATTCACGTTCAGGTTCTTGGCCATCCAGACCTGGTTACCGATTTTTACCGTGGGATAAGAATTTCCATCGGCATCCATTACAGTAATCTCGTCAGACTCGCAGCCCATCAGGCCAAAAGAAGCCAAAGCAAGAGCGACAACCAAAATCTTCATTATCTTAGATTTCATATTTTCTCCAACGAGTTTATTTTTTCGCTTTAAAGGAATAAACCGAGTCGTAAAGACGAGATTTTGTAATTCTTAGTTCTTTTTTGAAGCGAGAGACCAGCACATCCTTCACTATATCCTCGCTTGACACAAATGCCGTAAAATCCGGCTTGGGGCAAACCTTCATTTCCTTAACTAAGCGCCCCTTATAAGGAATACTCAAGAAGTTTCCTACAAAGGGCAGGTTTTCACCATAGATAAAGAAACGCAGTTCCTTTTCCGACGCGAAGGCACGCCTTTTTAGGCTCATCAATTCAATAAAGTCTTCTTCATCAAATTTTTTCCCTTCTTTCAAAAAAGTGCCTTTTCCAGAACTTTTCAGTTCCTCGGAAGTGTAGGTATAGTCGCAAGGTTTCACATAAATGGTGGCATTATTCTTTTTTGCGAAATCATTCAGCGCCTTTAGCAAGATGCTAAAATCCAAGGTCAGCTGAACCAAATCGTGTTTACCATCCGGGTCGAACATTCGCCAAAACGCGGCTTCATTTTCGCCATGCTCGGTGGTAACGCACATGCAAGCCAACTCCTTCGGCGAAAAACCTAGCGACTTGTAATCTCCACACGCAAACCTTTTTTCAAACGGGTCTTCCCAAGTTCTTGGATCGGTAAAAGAAATTTTCTTGGACTCAATAATGTCCTTCGCCCTGGCATAACGCATATAGCGATACACGGTCAGCCTATCCTTACTGAATTGGTCAACCTTGATATCGCCTAAAAACTTCACATTCTTCAACGACTTGAACTTTTCTCCAAGTCCTTTTAAATCAACACATTCACCATCTTTTTTTGACATCATTTATCCTATAATTTGTGAGCAGATTCATATTTACCACAGCATCTACAAATGTAACCAAAAAAAAACAAAGTCAAGTATTTGGCAGAATTTCGCCAATTTTAGGCTCATTTAGTGAAAATTGTCACGAGAATTGCGAAAAACACAAACAAATTGCGCAACATATTGCGCATTCATTGACAAATTCATCGTTTTTTCGTATTTTAAATTAAAAACAAGCAATATATTGCGCATTATGAATGAAATTTTTGAGATTTTGCAAAAGCGACGGGAAGCCCTTGGGTTAAGCCAGAGGGATCTTTCGGAAATGTCCGGCGTTTCACTACGAACCATCAACGCCATCGAAAACGGTAATGCCAACCCATCCATCGAGGTCCTTTGCAAACTTTCTAATCAACTAGGGCTAAAGCTGTCTTTAACCGAGAGGGTCATCAATGGCTAGGCAAGCATCGGTTTTCTACAACGGCATTTTGGCAGGTACCTTGACAAAGACTAAGGGTGGATTCATTTTCACCTACGACGAAATCTACCTTGCGTCCAGGCGCCCTGCCATCGCGTTAACATTGCCTAAGCGCCAGGAACCCTACAAGTCCAAGGAGCTGTTTCCGTTTTTTGAAGGCTTGCTGCCCGAGGGCGAGAACCACAGGCTTTACTGCATGAGTCTGAAAATCGACCCCAAGGATTCCTACAGGCTGTTGCTGAAACTTGCGGGAAGTGAAACCATCGGCGCCATCACCGTGATGGAGGACGTATGACAGGCGCCACCTCCCCCACCATGCAGAACCGCTGCCATAGTTGCCTCAAGGAGACCCCTCGAGATTTTTGCCCCGCCTGTGCCAAGCGTTTGTTCGGTCTAAAAAAGTTTGGCGCCACACTTGATTTTTCCTTACCCGAAATCAAGGCAAACAATGGTTCCATCCGTCGGATTTCAATTTCTGGGGCACAGCCCAAGTTTTCGCTAATAGTAAACGACGGACGACTAGAACCTACTGAAAATGGCGGCACCTTCATCTTAAAGCCTGCAGTAGAAGGGCTGTTCGACAACACAAAGGATATGCCCGCCAACGAGCACTTGACCATGCAAATGGCCAGGCAGATTTTCAAGATCGAAGCAGCAGACAATGCGCTAGTTTATCTTAAAGACGGAACACCGGCCTACATTACCAAGCGATTCGATGTTCTGCCCGACGGCAATAGAATCTGCCAGGAAGACTTTGCCCAGGTGGCTGGCCTCACCCCGGGCGAAAAAGGTTCCAACTACAAGTACGACTTCAGCTACCAGCAGATTGCCGACCTGATGAAGCAATATGTAAGCACTTACCCCACCGACGTCGAAAAGTACTTCAAGCTGATTCTGTTCAACTACCTTGTTTGTAACGGCGACGCTCACGTCAAGAACTTTTCTGTCTACTCCCCAAATGCAGACGGGGTTTACAAGCTAGCCCCTGCCTACGATTTGCTGAATACATCCCTGCACATTCAAGAACTTGGCCGAACCGCATTAGAACTGTTCAGCGAAAACTCAGCTGCAGATTATTCCGGCGCGGACTTTAAAACGGATTTTTTCAAGGCAAACGGGTTCTACGGCAAGCCGGACTTTATGGAACTGGCCCGCCGCATCGGCATCAAGGAAATCCGAGCCCAGCGTTTTATTGCAGAAACCTGCAGCCTTTTAGGGGAAATGGACGCCATGATCGACCTAAGTTACTTAAGCGAGCCAAGCAAGGCGTTGTTCAAGGCGCAGGTGAGAGACCGGGCCAAGGCCCTGGAGATGGGGTGAAAACGGGTCTGCAGAAGGCCAAAACGACCGTTCAAAACAAAATAGAGACTTTCTATCAGAAATCCCGCATTTTGACACTCTTTTGACATAAAAACTTTATACATTGATGGTATGAAGTTTGTAACTAAAATTCTCGCACTTTTGGCGGTTTTTGCCGCCTTTTCTTTCGCTGGAACAACTGGTCTGGATTCTTCGCCTGCGGCTCAGAATGACACCCGGGAGAAGCCAATTCAGAATGACACTAGGGTAACGTCCGCGACCATTGCAACCGACTCTGGTCTTTCTGGCCCCGTGACTACAGATTCCGCCACCGGGAATACCGCCGTCACCCCCGCAAAGAAACACGCCGTCTGGATCAAGCTGGAAGGCGACGTGGAACCTTCCATGTACGATTTCTGCGCCCGCGCCATTGGCGAGGCTCTGGAAGAAAATCCGGACTACATTGTTTTTGAGATCAACACCTTCGGTGGCCGCCTGGATGCAGCCTTCGACATCGTTGATACCATCATGGCCATTCGAGGTCCCCAGACCATCGCCTTCGTTAAAAAGAAGGCCATCAGCGCAGGTAGCCTCATCGCCTTGGCCTGCAGCAAGCTTTACATGATGGAATCCACAACCATCGGCGACTGCGCCCCCATTGTGCAGAACAGCGATGGCACCCCGCAAATCGTGGGCGAAAAGATTCAGTCTCCCCTCCGCGCCAAGTTCCGCAACCTGGCTCAAAAGAACGGCTACCCCGAATTGCTCAGTTCCGCCTTCGTCACCCCGGAACTTGAAATTCTCGAACTCCGTGCCAAGCTTGACGCAGGCAAAAAGACCGAACGCGACACCACCATGATTATTGAGTCCGCCAAGTACGAAGTCATGAGCAAGGACGAAAAGAAGTTCTGGGGCGCCCCCAAGATTCTTGTGAAGGAAGGGGAACTGCTGACCATGACCGACAAGGAAGCCAAGGATCTGGGATTCTCCCAGGGCACCTTTAACGGCCGTGACGATTTTGAAACCACTTTGGCGATTGAACGCAAGAGCGAAGTGGAAACCACCATGGGCGAAGACGTAGCAAACGCCATCGCAGGAATCGCAGGCATTTTGCTGATTCTCGGTTTCGGAGCCTTGTACATCGAATTCAAGACTCCTGGATTCGGCGTATTCGGCATAGTCGGCATCATCCTCATTGGAATCGTATTCCTGGGTCAGTTCGCTCCGCAGCTGGACGGCATGCTGCCGGCAGTTCTATTGATTGCAGGCATCGCCTTGTTCCTGGTGGAAATTTTCGTGATGCCGGGAACGTTCCTCTTCGGCATTGGCGGTATCATCTGCATGATCATCGCATTGACCATGAGTTTCTCCCCGGCGGACATTCCTGAATATGTACCGGAAGCCGTTGAAGAATCCTTCGACGCCACGCCTTGGCTGTTTGGGCTGTTCTATATGTTATGTTGCGCGGTCATAGCCCTAGTGTTCCCCATTGCCGCCAGCAAGTATTTGATTCCGCTGCTGCCCGAAGGCTGGACTCCCATGCTTAAGACGGACCTAGAGACCGCAGCCTCCCCCACGGAAGCCGTTAGCGAAGTTCGCCCCGGCGACATCGGCGTTTCCAAGACATTCCTTCGCCCTGTTGGCCAGGCACAGTTTACCATGGCCGACGGCAGCACAAAACTTTTGGACGTTCAAACCCGCGGCGAGATTATCGAAGCAGGCCAATCCATCAAGGTGGATTACGTTCAGGAAGCACATATATTCGTAAGCGCAAATAACAGTTAGTTTTCTCAACAATTAGATTTTCAAAGAAAAACAAACACACTCTATACGGAGCAAATAAAATGGATACTATTTTCGCTGTTGGCATTGTCATTGCCGCCATCGTCGTCATCATTCTTCTCGCCTTCGTGGGCAAGTTCTTCAGCCTCTGGCTCCAGGCATTGTTCTCCAAGGCAAACGTGAGCATTTTCCAGCTCATCGGTATGCGACTTCGTAAGGTTCCGCCCCAGGTCATCGTCGAAGCACGAATCCTCAGCTGCAAGGCAGGCCTCCCGGTGGACACCAACCTGCTGGAAGCCCACTACCTTTCCCGCGGTAACGTTCTCCGCGTAATCCAGGCTTTGATCGCTGCAAACAAGGCAAACATCAAGCTGGACTTCAAGGAAGCAGCAGCCATCGACCTGGCTGGTCGTAACGTTCTGGAAGCAGTGCAGATGTCCGTGAACCCCAAGGTCATTACCACTCCTAAGGTTTCCGCTGTGGCTCTGGATGGTATTCAGCTCCACGCCGTGACCCGTATTACCGTTCGCGCATCCATCCAGAAATTGGTGGGTGGCGCAGGCGAAGAAACCGTTATCGCCCGTGTTGGCGAAGGCATCGTGTCTTCCATCGGTTCCGCACAGAGCCATAAGGAAGTTCTTGAAAACCCCAACATGATTTCCAAGAAGGTGCTGGCATCCGGCCTGGACGCAGGTACCGCATTCGAAATTCTTTCCATCGATATTGCAGACGTGGACGTTGGCCAGAACATCGGTGCCATCCTCGAAACCGACCGTGCAGAAGCAGACAAGAAGATTGCACAGGCCAAGGCAGAAGAACGCCGCGCCATGGCTTACGCTGCCGAACAGGAAATGAAGGCCAAGGTCATGGAAATGAAGGCTAAGCTGGTTGAAGCCGAAGCCCAGATTCCCATGGCTATGGCAACCGCTCTCCGCGACGGCAAGCTTGGCGTCATGGATTACTACAACATGAAGAACATCGAAGCCGACACCCAGATGCGCAAGGAAATCGGCAACGCACCGGAAGCTAAATAGGTTTGAGGTACGAGGTTCCAGGTTCGAGGGAAAGCATGCGAAAATTCCAAGATCTTGATATTTGGAAACGAAGTCACGCATTAACTCTAGAGATTTATAGAGTTACGCAACAGTTCTTTCCTAAAGATGAATTATTCGCTTTGACATCTCAAATAAGACGAGCCTCAGCCTCAATCCCGACAAACATTGCAGAAGGATGTGGTAGATCAACAAACCCCGATTTCAATCGATTTTTGCAAATTGCTTCAGGCTCAACAACTGAAGTTGAATATCAATTGCTGTTAGCAAGAGACCTTAGTTACATCACTGAAGAGATCCATGCAAAACTCAGCACAGAAATCGTTGAAATACGGAAAATGATTACCGCATTTTCAAAAAACATTCCAACCTTCAATGCTCGAACCTAAGACCTCGAGCCTGGAGCCTAGAATATGGAAGGTTTATTAATACTTATCGGCGTCTACGTTCTTGAGGTTATCATCAAGAAAGTTGCTGCTGGTAAAAAAGAAAAAGAAGCCTTGCCTCCCCAGCAACGACAGTCTCAATCCTCGCAGGAATCCTCGGGTCGCCCGGGCAATCTGCAAGATTTGATTCGACAGTTCGACGAGGCTCAGCGTCAGGCATCCCAAGGGACCCTTACGCCAGAGACGCCGCCTGTGGAAGATTTTGACGAAGACTACGAAGATGACGAGGAAGAAGTTGAATTACCTACGGTAACTCCAGCCAACCCCAATCGCATCACCTTCAAGGAAATTGCAGAATCGGTCATTCAGTGGGAAGAAGTCAGCGTCGATTACTTGCAACAAGCTTTTGGTTTTTCCGAAAGCACAGCACAGCAAGTCCTTGCCGAGTTGCAAGCTCACCACATCGCGGGTCGCGACATGGGCGAAGGTTTCTGTGATCTGCTGGTACACGACAAGTCTGAACTTGACAACCTCTTCAAGCGTGAACAGCGAGAAGCTGAAGAACGCAGGGACGCCGAAGCCCAGGAAGAAGCGCTCCGCGCACGCCACGAAGCAGAACTCAAGCACCAGAAGGAACTGGCAGAACTTGAGGAACGCGCAAGGCAGCTCCGCGAACAAGCTGTACAAGGAACCCTCCCCGATGCAAGCGAAGGCATCGAAGGGCCTTGCCTCGCCTCCTCTGACCACAAGACTCACCGCAGGACCTTTGACAAGGCCGAAATCCGCCGCGGTTTCGTGTGGGCAAAAGTTCTGGACGAGCCCCGCTTCAAAAAGCGTTGGAGTTCCCGCGTAAGATAACTACGCGACAGACAACATCGCGGCGGAACCGTCCGCAACATTCAAAAGAAGCCTCGCAGGAAACTGCGGGGCTTTTTCTGCGAAATGAACTGAGCGACACGCGAAATGAACTGAGCGGTGCCTCAGGAATTTCAAAAAAAAGAACCCCGCCCGGAATTTACCCGAACGGAGTTCTTTAAGCTTTTAGGCTTTATAGCAGGAGATTAGTCCTGGCGCTGTCACATTTTCAAGGTTCCAGCGCGGATAACTGCGGTTCGGCAATGACAGCTCGTGCAAGCACGGCTGTCGCTGCACTCACCTTGTTAGTCCTTGCCGTAAACCTTTTCAGCGTAGGTAGCGGTTGCCATGAGGTATTCGCGGTTCATCTTGGCGATGTAGTCCACAGTGATACCCTTCGGGCAAGCAGCCTGGCATTCGTAAAGGTTGGTGCAGTTACCAAAGCCTTCCTTGTCCATCTGTGCCACCATAGCGAGCACGCGCTTCTTGGCTTCGACCTTGCCCTGGGGCAAGAAGCTGAGGTGAGAAACCTTAGCAGAGACGAAGAGCATAGCGGAAGCGTTCTTACATGCAGCAACGCAAGCACCGCAACCAACACAAGCAGCAGCGTCGAATGCGCGGTCTGCATCAGCCTTGGGAACGGGGATCACGGAAGCTTCAGGAGCAGCACCGGTATTGACGGAAACGTAGCCGCCAGCAGCGATGATGCGGTCGAAAGCAGAACGGTCAACAGCGCAGTCACGGATAACCGGGAATGCAGCAGCGCGCCACGGTTCGACGACGATAGTATCGCCATCCTTGAACTTACGCATGTGCAGCTGGCAAGTGGTGATGCCGTGGTCGGGACCATGGGGCATACCGTTGATCACCAGAGAGCACATACCGCAAATGCCTTCGCGGCAGTCGTGGTCGAATGCAAAGCCTTCTTTGCCCTGCTTCATCTGTTCTTCGTTGACAATGTCCAGCATTTCCAGGAAGGACATATCCGGAGAAATATCGTTGACCTTGACAGTTTCGAACTGACCCTTGGTCTTGGCATCCTTCTGACGCCAAATCTTCAAAGTGATATTCATATTGCCGTTGCTCATTATTTGTAGCTCCTAGTAACGAGGTGGACGTTATCGAATGTGAGAGGTTCCTTGTGGAGTTCGGGCTTAACATTGTCGCCCTTGAATTCCCAAGCACCGACGTAGCAGAAGTTTTCGTCGTCACGCTTTGCTTCGCCTTCTTCGGTCTGGCTTTCTTCACGGAAGTGACCGCCGCAAGATTCTTCACGGTGGAGGGCGTCGAGGGTGAGGACTTCTGCGAATTCGAGGAAGTCAGCCAAACGGCCGGCACGTTCCAGGTTCTGGTTGAAGGAACCTTCGGAGCCAACGACGTTGACGTTTTCGTAGAATTCTTCGCGGAGAGCCGGGATTTCCTGGAGAGCCTTTTCGAGGCCAGCCTTGTTACGGGCCATACCAACGTATTCCCACATGATGTTACCGAGCTGACGATGGATATCGTTAACAGTGCGGTGACCCTTGATGGAAAGGAGCTTGGAAATCTTTTCAGCGGTCTGCTTCTTGCAGTCTTCAAATGCCGGATCAGATTCGGAAACCTTTTCCAGCTTGGTGCCTGCGAAGTAGCCACCGATGGTGAACGGAATCACGAAGTAACCATCGGAGAGGCCCTGCATCAAAGCAGAAGCACCGAGACGGTTAGCACCGTGGTCAGAGAAGTTTGCTTCACCGAGAACGAAGCAGCCCGGGATGGTGGACATCAAATCGTAGTCAACCCACAGACCACCCATGGTGTAGTGGATTGCCGGGAAGATGCGCATCGGAACCTTGTACGGGTCTTCGTCAACGATCTTTTCGTACATCTGGAAGAGGTTACCATACTTAGCAGAAACGCCTGCAACGCCCATACGCTTGATAGCGTCAGCGAAGTCCAGGTAAACTGCAAGGCCGGTGTTGCCTACGCCCATACCGGCGTCGCAAACCTGCTTAGCATTACGGGAAGCCACGTCACGGGGAACGAGGTTACCGAAGCTGGGGTACTTTTCTTCGAGGTAGTAGTAACGTTCGTTTTCAGGAATCTGGTCCGGAGAACGCTTGTCGCCCGGCTTACGCGGAACCCAAATACGACCATCGTTACGCAGAGATTCAGACATCAGAGTCAGCTTGGACTGCAGGTCTCCATGACGGGGCAAGCAAGTCGGGTGAATCTGAGTGTAGCAGGGGTTAGCAAATGCTGCACCCTTCTTATAAGCGCGGAAAGCTGCAGTAACGTTAGAACCCTGAGCGTTGGTGGACAGGTAGTAGACGTTACCGTAACCACCGGTGCAAAGGCAGACTGCGTCGCCAACGTGGCTTTCGAGTTCGCCAGTAACGAGGTTACGAACGATGATACCGCGAGCCTTACCGTCGACAACGACGAGGTCCATCATTTCACGACGCGGAAGGAGAGTTACCTTGCCTGCTGCAACCTGGCGCATGAGAGCCTGGTATGCACCGAGGAGGAGCTGCTGACCGGTCTGACCGCGAGCGTAGAAGGTACGAGAAACCTGGGTACCACCGAAGGAACGGTTGTCCAGGAGGCCACCGTATTCACGGCCGAAGGGAACACCCTGAGCAACGCACTGATCGATGATCAGGTTGGAGTTTTCGGCGAGACGATGTACGTTGGCTTCACGAGCGCGGAAGTCACCGCCCTTAACGGTATCGTAGAAAAGACGATAGACAGAGTCACCATCGTTCTTATAGCTCTTAGCAGCATTGATACCACCCTGGGCAGCAATGGAGTGAGCACGACGGGGAGAGTCCTGAATGCAGAAGGACTTGACGTTGTAGCCGAGTTCTGCAAGGGAAGCTGCAGCGGAAGCACCAGCAAGACCGGTACCAACCACGAGAACGGTGAACTTACGCTTGTTAGCCGGGTTCACGAGTTTCAATTCAAACTTATGCTTGGTCCACTTTTCGGAAATGGAACCACCAGGAATTTTAGAATCGAGAATCATTTGTTATGGTCTCCATTAAACGTTGGTGGAAATGATGCCGACAGAGGGAACGACGAAAGAAGTCTTGGCTTCGGAAGCGGCCTTCTTCTGTTCCAGCTGCTGCTGGATTTCATGAGACTTGGCGCGGAGAGCTTCGGTTTCCGGCTGATGTGCGATGTAGCAGGAGAATGCCGCCTGAGCAGCAAAGCACAGAGCAACAATCACGCTATAGACGATACCGAACTTGTCAATGATCGGAGTCCACTTCTGGTGAGCAAGACCGAGGGTCTGGAAAGCAGAAGCGATAGCGTGGAAGAGGTGAGTACCAACAGAGAACAAGGCAACCAGGTAGAACACGGTCCAAACCGGGTTTGCAAACATGTCGATGGTGGTGAGCCACATGTCGCGGACGATTTCGCCAGCTTCGTTGACATAGAGGTAATGTTCACCGAACTTGAGAGTGGAGAGATGCTGGATGAGGAAGCCAACGATGATGAGGCCGGTCCAGATCATGGTGAAAGTTGCGAAAGTCTTGTTACCCTTGCGAGCGTTGACTTCGTAACCCACGTTACCACGAGCAGCCTTGTTTTCGAGCTTCAGCTTGATAGCAAGACCAATGTGGGTTGCAAAAGCTGCAATCAGAACCAATTCTACGAGGTAGATCAGCTTAATCGGGAAGTGCAGCGGATTGAAGCCGGTCAGGAATTCAGTATAGGCGTTGTAGGAAGCCTGTGCTGCAGCCTGGTCGAAGTTCAAAAGCTGGAAGTTACCACACATGTGGCCGGTGACGAACAGTACGAGGAACGCACCTGTACATCCCATGATCTGCTTCTTACCAATGGAAGAAGTAAGATACTTGATGATCCATTTCATTGTTTTGTGTCTCCTTGAGGGGGGTCTTTTTTAGTTGATTTTAAAATCTTGAACTGCCATTAAAGGATGCAGCAAGCCTTCTTGCTTGCAGCTTCGTAGGCATAGCGTTCCTTCTTTTCGAACCAGAAGTCCAGTTCACGCTTTGCGCTCTTGGGGCTATCGGAGCTGTGGACAACATTTTCGGTCATGGAAGGAGCAAAATCGTAGCGGAGGGTACCCGGTTCTGCCTTAGCCGGATTGGTGGCACCGTTAATAGCGCGAACCTTGGCAATGGCATTTTCGCCACCCAGAGCGAGCATCACGGACGGGCCCTTAGTCATGTAGGCTTCCAGTTCCGGGAAGAAGGGCTTCTTCACGTGTTCTGCGTAGAAACCGCGAGCGTCCTTCTTAGTCATCTGGTGCATCTTGATAGCGCAGACAGAGAGGCCTGCAGCTTCGTAACGGGCAATAATCTGGCCAACGAGACCGGACTTAACGGCGTTGGGCTTGATCATGGCGAAGGTCATTTCCATAGTAGTATACCACCTTTTTATGTGAGTGCGTTAAATATAAATATTCGGTTGTTTCAGAGATCAAACGCAAGTTTTAAATAAGGGGCAAAAGCCCCTTTTTTGCGCGTTTTTCCCAAAATTACTGTTCCGTATTGATCTTCTGGAGGAGGTCCTCGGCCAACTTACCGTTGGATTCGATGTTCTTCACCAGCCAGTCGGCGGATTCCTTCAGTTCACTGTTAGGATATTTTACCTGGAATTCGCGGAAAACCTCCAAGGCAACACTATCCATCCCCAGATTTTCGGTTAAAATGAAACCGCGGCTGAACATGGCCTTTTCCGCATTTTCACTTTCAGGCCACATGCGATAGAAGGCGTAGTATTCACCTTCGGCATCCAGATATTCTTCGTTTTCGTTCTGGATCTGGGCCATTTCATAGGCAACCTTCTGGAACAAGGAATCATTATCCGGATATGTGTACATCACTTCACGATATGCGTAGTAAGCTTCGCTACGCTTTCCAGCCTTGTACAAGGAATCAGCCTTGGCCATCATCTTATCGACAATGGTGGGCACATTGTATTCAGGAACGTCGTCACCATAGAAGTGTGCGGAAGCCTTGGTGTAGGCCTCTGCAGCAAGTCGCTTCGTTCTAGCCATCTCCATTTCTTTGTTTCTATGGTAGAAAATGCGAGGAACAGACTGATCATAGGTCAAGCCGTAATAAATTACGCGATAACCCATGAAATAGTCATGCAGGTACATGTTCTTCGGGAAAGAAGCCACCAGGCGAAGATCGTCTTTAGCTTGTTCGAAATCGTAATCACGATGAATCGGAGAACCGAAGCGATCATACATGCTCTTAAGGGTATCCTCAGGAACAGCCTTTGCCACACGGGTCTTTTCAACATAGCGGTCAAAGATGTAGTTCCAGCGAGTATTGCGGAGAACAGCCTTGTATTCCCAATTGAGATTCAGCTTATGTTCGAGGGCGGCATCCGCATAGGCAAAGGATTCTGCAACCATATTCACCATTCGTTCATGAATAGGCATGTTAATGTTATGACCGCCAAAATACAGCTTATTGAAGCGCAGCAAATCACCTTCGGTAAACAGGGTCTTTCCATCCTTGACAATCAACGCAAAGGAAGAATCGACATCAAGCACATCACCATTTGCAATATCATTCTTGATGCTCTTTTCAACGCGTTCAAAGGGCTTGGTCTGGCTTGCTACGTTTTCAGCAAGGAAGAATCGCTGGAAGCTAGCATCCTTTTCTGTGTGGAACACAGGAGAAACAAAGCCCGAATTCTTGCCTTCCAGAGCCTTATCAAGGCCTTCAATCATGCCAATTCCATACGGAAGAGCAAAGCCTTGCTTAACATGACCCACAAGGCCGCTATCCTTTGCAGTATACTTGTTCTGATTCAAAGATGCAGCGAGAGTCTTGAATTCTTCAAGGGACAGGTTATCCTTCACCTTGGAAGCTAAAGCTGCAGAATCGGCCATCTGAATGTGGTAGAGGACATAGCCCGGAGCGGTCTTGTACTCTTCCTTATGCTTTTCGTAGTAGGGTTTGGCATCAACAGCAGGAAGACTCTGCACGCTGAGGTGCTGTTTTTCAATAATGTTGTTGGCAAAATCTTCACGTAAGACCTGGCGCTTCAAATCAACGAATTGTTTTTTCACCACGGCAGAATCAATCGTTCCATTCTGATTCTTGGCAACATCTGCCGCATAGGCTTCAAATTCTTCCTGATGCTTAGACAGGTAATACTGACCAGCCACTTCACCACGAACACTATAAAAATCGCCCGTAGAATCATTGGGGAAGAGATTCTTATTTGCCTCATAGAAACGACGCAATTCAGAATCAGAGAACATCATGCATTCCGAAACGTAATAGCGCTGAAGCACCATCATCAGAATTCGGGATTCGATATCCTTGAAATACTGATTCCACTCATCTTCAATCTCAGGAAATTCCTTGTAAGCAATGGAAGCCACTGCAGCCTTGGAAAGCAATTCCGTATAAACATTTTCATCCCAGAATTTATGGGATTTAGCCGAATTCATCTTGAGGAGAACCAAGTCCTCCTTATAAACACTTTCGTCATTAAAGCGGGCAACCAGGTGTTCCTTGCCACCAATACCGTTACAGCCAGACAAGGCAACCGCAGTTAGCGCACACCATGCGGACAAGACCAAAGAGCGTACTTTCATCAGAATCCTTTAAATTTCAGTTAAGAACGACCCCAACCTCAGCTAGTGGATTGCACTAGGGATATGTAGACCGTCAAATTTTCCAGACCTTGCGAAAATAGAAAAAACTTTTTATTCAACTCTGCCCCAGGAACGCAAAGACTCTCTTTTTTTGAACTCTCATCAAAAACGAAGTCCTTTCCGTACACAAAATTTTACATTCGATTATTCAACCCCTTTACCACCTCAAACGCCAATCTTCAACACAAAACAACGTTGTTCTAAATAAGCTATATTTCCACTGGTTGTTTAATTAGGATTTATCCACATGAAATTATCACGCGGAGCATTACTTCTTTTATCAGGTTTGACTTCTTTCGCCATGGCAGAAGAAGCGTCCCACGCCGCCAATATTTTTGTGCAAGATCCCGCACTGTTCCATCGCCGCCAAGCGGAACTGCAGAAGATCCAAAGCAACCTAAGTTCCAGCAACGAAGCCTTGGAAGCACTGCTTGCCGACGCCGATAAAATCGCAAAGAAAAGCGACCAGTGCGCAACCATCAGCATCAACGATGTTCTGGACGAGACCTGCTGGAACTTTTACGAAGTAGAACTTCCCGCCTTTGAAGAAAGCTACATGAAGGTGACCGGCGAGCTCCGCCTCGGTTACATGGAAACTGCCCGTGGTCTTGAAGATAGGCGAACCCAGATCGACGCCTGCGCCGATGCATTTTTCAGTTTCATCAACTCCAAGGACGAAAGCGTCAATCTTGATGGCGAAGTCTTCCTGGAACCTTTGACCCAGGGTTTTGAAGCAAACTACAATTTCACCTTGCAGTACGAGCCCAACCTCCGCAAGCGCACTCTGGAAATAGCTCAGCAGTGGGGTGAAGCCTGCCAGGACATGGTCATCCGACGCAACGACGCAAGCTTTGCACCTTATTTCATTGAACGCGTCAACGGAATGAACAAGGAACTTCAGGAAAAGGGTTCTCTTGCGGTCATCAAGATTGATTCCTCCGCCTCCCCCACCATTTACCTCGACATTGCAAAAGCAGTCCGCGGAGCCTACTACCTGAACGGAGTCAAGCTGTTCCACACACGCATCGGCTCTGGCTCTGCAGACAAGAGTAATCTTCGCATCGCCTTTACAAAGGACGGTGTTCTTGCCGGTGGCGAAACCGCTGTTACAAAAATCGACGGAACATCCCTGCAATACAAAGGTGTTGTCAAGTTCGATAAGACTGCAGAAAAAGTGAACGGTCGTTTGTTCTGGGAAAACAACGCCCACACCGAAGGTCTGGATTTTGGACCTGAATACGACGAAGATTCCCTGGCCGTAGCCCAGCAGCAAGAATCCATTGCAGCTTGCGAGAATGCAGAAAAAGAACTTGCAGAAAAGACCGAAGCCGCGGAACAACGCAAAGGCATCCAGTCTTCTTTCTGGGCAGCATTCTCCGGAAGCCTGGTTTCCTACACCGACGAATCCGTATGCTCGTACATCGGCATTCTATCCAAGGATTGCCAAAAGCGCGACGACAGCTATCTGTTCAAGACCCTTGATTTGGCGGCAGCCGCACGCCTTCGCGTGAACTTCAGCCACTGGGCAGAATCCTTTGTTACCATCGGTGTCGGCGGCATGGTCAGTACCGCCATCTATGATGGCGAAATCAGAAAAACTTACGTAGCTCCGCTGGCACAACTGGAAATCGGTTACAAGAATTTCGGTGTGCGTGAAACAGCAATTTTCCCCATTCCCGAAGATAATGAAGCCACCTGGACTCAATTCAGGACTGGCGGATTCTATGGAATCGGATTACTCAACATTGAACTTGGTTATACAATCATCATGAACGCCGGCTCCGGTTTCTACGGCAGCCTCGGCGTCACATTCTAGGAGAGAGAAGAATGAACAAATCTTACGTTACAATCGCATTGGCAGCAGCAGCACTCGCAGCCTGCACCGCACAAAGCACTAGCCAGTCTGACGAAGAAATCAGAGAAAACAGCTCCAATTTTGCAAAGATTGACGTCGTCGCCGGCACCTTGGAAGACGCTCGCGACGGCAAATCCTACAAGACCGTCAAGATCAACGATCAGGTTTGGATGGCTGAAAATCTCAATTTTAAAATTGAGGGCTCCGTATGCCCCGGTGGCGCAGACGAAAACTGCGCAACCTTAGGACGTTTCTACACCTGGGAAGACGCACAAACCGCATGCCCCGAAGGCTGGCACCTGCCTGCCGACGCAGAATGGGACACCCTCATTGAAGCTACCGGCGACGTAAATAACGCAGCAAAGGCTCTGCGCGCAAAGACCACCTGGAAGGAAAGCGATGTTGGTGTAGACCAGTACGGTTTCGCAATCCTGCCCACCGGTTTCAAGAGCGCCACATCCAGCGACTGCTCCCCAATGTTTGACGCCTCCTTCTGGGCTCTCGAAGAATACTCTTCTACCAGCGGCTGGGGCCGATTCGTCGATGGCGACTACAGCGTAAAGCGTAGAAACTTCGATAAAAAGAGCGCACGTTCTGTTCGCTGCATCCAAGACTAAAGTTCAAGCATCTAAATCCTCGAAATTTACAAGAAAGTGTGGCGGCCGCCGCGCTTTCTAGTGAACATATTTTCACTAACAAGGGTTAGGCGTCCGTAACTCGTTGAGTATCAACGATTTACGGGGTGTTTTAGGATCTTCTTAAATCGCCCCAGGCCTTATAAATTCTATAATTTGGGCTAAGTTGAAAAAACTCACTTCAACATTTGCAGGAACAACCTTTATCGTAATGGTTGTGGTAGGCGCCATTGCCCTTGGCGTCTGGTTTTGTCGTGAGTTCATCGAAAGATTTTTAGCCACTCCACACACTGTCGCAGGGGTTACAATTTCTCCCTACGGCCATAAAATGGACGGCCTCCTCACCCACTCTTTTGACTCTGTCAAAGTGGAAATGGACGGCACCACCATCCGAGTCACAAAGCCGGTCCTTGACGTCACCATATTAGGCGAATCCAAGGGTGTCGCTTTAAACCTGGATTCCGTCGACGCATATATCCAATTGCCCAAGGAAGATCCCAAGAGCAAGAAGGGCGATGACAAGAAAACTTCTCAAGGAGAAGCAGCCACGCCGGCAGTTCCTGAAGACTTGAAGATTCCTGTTCCCGTAAAGATCGGCGTTAACCAGGCCAACATTCAGCTTTCCAACAATATGAAGTGGAATGTTTCCCAGTTGGAAATCAAGAGCCATGGAAAAACTGCGGCGGGAGTTTCTATCGAGCAAGTCAGCGGAGATTACATTTCCAGCCCTGCTTCAGTAAAGCTTGAAGCCGACTTCGGAAGTGACAAGTTGAAAGCCAAGGCCGACATCAAGACAGCCAAGGATTCTGTGGCTGTCCAAGTGGATGCCCCCAAGAACAACCTCACCAAGTTCAGCACCAACACGAACGTAACCGTAAGCGATCCTGAAAAGTGGATTCCCTTCAAGCTACCCGAAGGAATTCCGGGCATCGGCAAATTGGACGTCTCTGTAAAAGCGGACCTGGACACAAAGAAAGAAACTGCAAAGTACAACGCGACCATCAAGACCCACATCGGTGAGTTCTGGCCCCTCGAAGCGGAAGACGTTGTCATCAAGCTGAAGGGCGATCAAAACAACATCAACACAGACATTTCCATGAGCAACGGCGAAGGTGGATCAATCCACTTTAGCGGCAACTTCGATAAGAATTTAGACGGAACATTCGAAGCGCAAATCGAGCACATGAGCGCCAAGTTCGGCCCGCAGATAATGCCTCTTGATGTGGAAATCACTTCCGCAGAAAAGAAGGGAAACTTCATCGATGCAAAACTTGAAACACGACAAGGTTCCCGCATAGATGCTCACTTGGATTTCACCGATTCGTTGATGATCACCTTTGTAGGCGACATTGCAACGTACGAACCTTGGGCCCTAGACTGGACTCATGGAAACGTTGTTCTAAACAAGCCTAAGATGTACGGATCCTTCGACATGCACAAACTAAGGGTCCTTGGCAAATTCGACACCATTCCCTACGCGTACCACATGACTGCAGACTCTGCACAAGTTATGTTGGAACTGGACCCAAAGGGAATTGTATTCACCAACTGCATCCTCTACACTCCGAAGGAAGTATTTGATTTTGACGGCGATGTTATGTGGGGAACAGAAGATCCCCATACATCCTGGAACGTGACCCAGCGCCACGGCGGCAAGGCAAGCGTCTACATCGGGCTGGACGACACGCTGTTCCTCGACGCCAAGGCAAACCACGCCGTCATCGGAACCATACCGTTTGCAGACATCAAGCTAAGCGAAAAGATTAACGGAAACATTACAGGCCACTGGCACCAGGACTTCGACAACAATATCGGCAAGGCAGAGCTTTCCGCAGAAGGCGAGCTAGACGCATTCAAGGTTGCAGGCGACATCGTTGTCCGACAGAATGGTGATACAATCTTTATTGACGACGCCATCGCTACCCAGAGCAAGAACTCCGTACAAGGTAGCGCCGCCATCGTCTTGCCCAACGATTCCAACCCCAACTTCAAACCTACCAGCTTCTTGCCCATACAAGTTCTCCACGCCTGGGTTTCCTCCAAGGAATTCAGTATTCCTCTTCTCCTAGAGCCACTGAACGACAGCACCTTGGCTTCAGGCCTCATTACCGGCGAACTAGCCTACAACGAAGGCGAAGGTCTTATTGGCAACCTAGACTTCAAGGACATCGCCTTCACCAACATTTCCAAGAGTTTCTTCAACATCAAGAAGATGAGCGCCTTTGCTGAAGGCGACAAGGTGGAATTGAATTCCTATCTGGACATCGGTAACGGCGGTTGGGCTGGTAACACACAAATTATTCTGGACCATATCTTCAGCGACAAGCACCATCTCAGTTTCTCGCACGGTAGTGACAACGGAGGAACACTTTGGGCAGAAGGATACTTTGATAACAGCCTGATGTTCAACGGAACTGTGGATGCCAATGGATCATGGTATATTCCGAAGACCATTAGCGAAATTCAGAACACCGACCTGCACATTGACATCGCCGCAGACCTGACAAAGGGACTCAAAGGAATCGTCGCAGACATCCGTTCCGATTCTACAAAGTATCAGCCACCTAAGATGGATTTGAAAATCCCGTTCCACCTCCGTGGACATCTTGAGGACGGTTTGGTAAACATTAGCGAAGCTGGCACCATCAACGAAAAGGGTGAAGCCATCAACGCAACAATTCGTTTCAACCTAGACAGCATGAAGCTGGAAGCCGTCGACGTTGTTTCCGAGCAATACTCCATTGACCTTGGCAACAGTTCATTGACTCTTCAAGGAATCAAGGGACACCTTGAAGATCGAGAAAATGATCTTTTCGTCTCCGCAAACATTCCTCGCATTTCTTTCCAGATGAACGACAATTTGTATGGCAGAGCAGAAGCCCTCGCCCACGGAGACGTGGGTTTCAGCATACCCCATAGCGAAGAAGGCGTTATCATCAACAACACTATTACAGGCAGAATCCTTATCGACAAACTTGTCTACTACAACGACTTCAGCATTGAAGTTACGCCGACTTCTTTAGACAAATACCTCACGACATTCAACAATTACATTACAAAGCTCCGTAAGAAGGAAGTCCAGGAAGAAAAGCTTTCTACTGCAAGCCCCATCAACCTTGCTGTTCATATTAGCGATACACAGAACGATTCCATCGCCATCGTCACTCCTGTTGCAACGTTCCCCCTCACCATTGATATTTGGGCTCTTGGTAACACTACAAGACCGTTGCTCCGCGGCGACGTCGCCAACACGAACTCAGGTTTCATTGGCATCAAGGACATCTACGAATTTACACTGAACTCCTTCCAAGTTTCATGGAATGACGTACCTTGGCAACACGGTGTCATCGACGTGAACAGCAGCCAGGACCTTCCCTACTGTACTGAAACCACTGAAAACGAAAAAGAAACTTGCCCCATCAATCTTGATGTTCAAGGAACCATCACCAACCCGCAGCTTATACCGTCTTCAAACTGCGGTATGGAATCTTCCGCAGCCATCTACTACAACATCTTCCTCGGATGTATTGCAGACGACAGCGGCGAATCCACCGACTGGAACGAACTGGCAGGTAAAGCTATCGGCAAGGTGATTTCTACCACGGCAAACAAGACTCTTGGCGGAGACTACATTGGCGATATCGAAATGAAGGTGATGCTGTTCGAAAACACCTCCATGAACGACAAGGACTCCAGTTTCTTCAAGGTGCCTATTTCCCTGGATCGTTGGGTGAAGAACCTCAGTTTGGTCTTTGGTTACACTCAGGACCAAAGCGAAAACCCCACTTACGACCAGGCTCTGCAATTCGGCGTCAACTACACATTGCCTTTCTTCCAGGAAGAAGAGTTCTCTCACAAGAACCACATTTCTCCCACATTGTCCTTGAACGCATTGCTTATTTCTAAACAGTATTTAACCAATACAGGTACCGAAGGTAACGGTAACCGAGTAGAAAAGAATGTCGGTATTAACTACGTTTACCGTTACTGGAATCCTTGCTTGCTTGGACTTGGTAAATGCGAAGACGCAGAAGAATCCGAAAAGTCATCAGAACAACCCAAAACTACGGAGGATAAAAAATGAAACGACTCCTAGTTTTGTTGTTCGTACTGGCCGCATTCTTGTTCGCTGACGAAGCCAAGCATCCTTGGCGTATTGAAATCAACGGCAATAAGGCGTTCTCTAATTTCCAGTTGGAAGAGCAATTGGATGTTCCTGATGGTTTCGGCCAGATGGACACCACCAAGCAGGATTTCTTGATGCGCCTCTCCATGGAAAACATCAAGGCTCTGTACTACTCTCGCGGCTACTACAGTCTTGACATTGTTCTTGATATTAAGCGCGAATACGTAGGTCAAGACACCATCCGCACGAACTACGTCTTTGACATCCGCGACGGCAAGCGTTATCGCTTTAGCGGCGTAAAACTGAATATGCCCGAAAACAGCAAGGTTGACATTGAAAATTCAGACCTTAACGTTTCCAAGAAGAGATTCTACAATCACGAGGACATTTCCGAAGACTTGCAGGCAGTGCAGCAGGCTTTCCGCAAGGAAGGATTCCTCCATGCCTACGTTTCCTCTGTAGAAAAGATTGACACCACCAAGAAAAAAATCTTCGTTGAAATCAATGTAAATCCCGGAGCCAAGGTGATGATGGGAAACATGGTCAGCCTGACCACGCGAACCCCCAGCAGCAACCTGACCGCGGAACAAAACAACGAAGCAGGATTGACCGACACAGCATGGCTTTCTTCTCTCTGGAAAATTCCTAAGGGAGAAACCATCGATGGTGACCAGTACAATTCATTCAAGTCTAAGCTTTTCTCGACACAGCTGTTTACTCAAATCAAGCTAACGGATTCCCTTCGCGAAGACGGTCTTTCCGACGTCCACATGATGGTGAGAGAAAGAATTCCTGGCGAACTGCGCTACGGATTCTTCTTTGAAGAAATCTACGGCTTCGGCGCACAAGCAAGCGTCAAGCACAAGAACTTCGGTGGAAAGTTCAACGAATACTACGGCAACTTCATGCTGGCTCAGCACAAGCAGGAAATGTCCATCGGTTACGCAAACCCCTTGCTCTTCGGCACATCATTCAGTTTCATTCCTACAGCAATCCGCTTCGAAGACCGTCTTACATTAAACCACGAAAAGATTACTCCCCCCGCCTACCCAGACAGCGTTGAAGAACGATACGAAATCATTAACCGTGCCGACTTAACATTCGGACTTTCCAAGCACATTCGTTTCCGCGGAACACTCGATACCCGTTACGTGAACAAAATCATCGACAAGATGTTCAAACTGAAGAGCGAAATTGCATTAACATTCGACTACACCAACGATTACTTCAACCCCACCAAGGGTATCCGACTCGCCCCCACATTCGGTGCAGGCACCAACTGGGATGGAAACAACAGGAAAGAACTCGCCATGCTAGGCGACCCTTACACCTATGGCGAAGCAACCACAAACTTATACTTCCCACTTTTCTCGACCTTCAACGGAGCGGTTAGCGGTAGCGCTGGTAGATTCTTCGCTAAAGCAAGTGACGACGACGCACGAGTATTCTATCAAGGCGGTTCAAGATCTGTGAGAGGTTACCGTTTCCGCAGTATCTACGCCAGTTATACATCAACAGACGAAGACGGCGAAGAAGTCATCAACACCGGCCTTACCCCCACATACGTGCGATTCAATCAGGAAATTCGTTGGAGCCTTCCGTGGAAACCTGTTCAGCAATGGCAGATCGTCCAATTCTATGACTGGACAAAAATCATGGATGAAGACCCGACATACAAGACAGCAACAGGCGAAAGCTTTGGCTTAGGCATTCGTTATCGTTGGCAGTTCCTGACGTTCCGTCTGGACTATGCTTTCAAGAAGAATTTGACCGACTGGAGCCCTGAAGGATTCTCCTGGAACCGATTCGCGTTCGACCTTTCCCAGACCTTCTAAAGTCTAGGATTTTCAAAACTAGGTATTGCGAACCATTTTCTGATAAAGTTCAGACAAGCCACTCTTTGCAATATCAATAGAGCTAAGCGGAAGCCCTGCAGCAACCAAGGCAGATTTCACTTTTTCTACAGAGACC
This sequence comes from Fibrobacter sp., assembly GCA_024399065.1. Lineage (NCBI taxonomy): Bacteria > Pseudomonadati > Fibrobacterota > Fibrobacteria > Fibrobacterales > Fibrobacteraceae > Fibrobacter > Fibrobacter sp. The sequence continues at coordinate 23,830 of JAKSIB010000042.1, forward strand.
GAACCATCAAATTTCAAATTCATGGCGCCAGCTGCGCCTTCGTCAGAAAAAGAGGGATGGACGGAACCCGAACTCAAAACTTTGCCATCATTGATAATGGCATAATCCGTAGCCTCAGCTTCCATTTCAGCAAGAATGTGAGAGCAGACAATCGCTGTTCCGCCGTCTTCCTTACGCCAATCAGAAATCATGGACCAGACAACTTCTCGAGAAAGAGGATCCAGGTTAGCCACCGGTTCATCCAAAATCAAAAGCTTCGGATTGGGAAGCATGGCGCGAAGAACCTGAACTTTCTGGCGGTTACCCAAAGAAAGGGAGGAAATTTTCACAGACAAAGAAGGCAACTCCAACTTTTTAGCCAAAGCCTCCATTCTTTCGTGAATCATTTTCTGCTTACTAGAACCGGATTCACCAAAGCCATAAAAGCCTGCGAAATAGTCCAGATATTCCGCCACAGAAAGTTTCGGGTAAATACCCGGATTTTCCAAAAGGACTCCGTATTTTTCCGGATTTAGAAAACCATTCTTGGCCGCATAGGATTCTGCAATTTCAAGCTTACCCGTAAAGCCACAGAAACGGCCACAAAGCAGACGAAGCAATGTCGTTTTGCCAGCGCCATTGGGGCCAAGCAACGCAAAAAAGCTTCCCTGAGGAATTTCAAGGGACATATCCGAAAGAGCCCACTTGCTGGACCCCGGATAGCGATAGGAAACCTTGTCTAGCTTGATTACGTTCATATCTCCGAATATAGAAATTGCACTGATGGATTTCAGCATAAGCAATGTAGCGAAAGCAACATCGCTCCGACAAGATGATTTTGCAAAAAAAGCCCCGGATGAAAATCCGGCGCTTTTTAATTTCGTAGAAACGAACTCACGATTACTGGCGCACTTCGTGCGCTGTAATCTGCGGCTCGGTCATAGAAATGAGCAAGCTCATTTCTGCGACTCTCGCCTTACGACTACTTGTACAGCGGGTGCTTCTTGCAGAGTTCGATGATTTCCTGACGGATAGCCTTCAGGCCTTCTTCGTTGTCCTTGTTCTGGATGCAACGGTCGATGATCTGAGCTACGAGGCGGGAATCGTTTTCGTCGAAGCCGCGGGTAGTGATGGCTGCGGTGCCAAGACGTACGCCGGACGGATCCATGGGCTTGCGAGTGTCGAACGGAATGGTAGAACGGCTGCAGGAGATGCCAACCTTTTCCATGGCAACTTCGGCATCCTTACCGCCGATACCCTTGGAAGTCATGTCCACAACCATGAGGTGGTTGTCGGTACCGTCGGAAATGATCTTGTAGCCAAGCTTCATCAATTCGTCGGCCATAGCCTTGGCGTTCTTGATGATGTTCTGGGCATAAGCCTGGAATTCCGGCTGGAGAGCTTCCAGGAATGCAACTGCCTTACCAGCGTTGATGTGGTCATGGGGACCACCCTGCATACCCGGGAACAGACCTGCGTCGATTGCCTTGGGCAGGGAAACTTCCTTTTCTTCACCCTTGACAATCTTCTTGATCATCTTGTCCTTGCACATGATGATAGCAGAACGGGGACCGCGGAGAGTCTTATGGGTGGTGGTGGTGACGATATCGAAGTAGGGAACCGGAGATTCGATTGCCTTACCAGCGATGAGGCCAGCAACGTGAGAAATGTCAGCCATGGTGAGAGCGCCGACTTCGTCAGCGATTTCCTTGAACTTCTTCCAGTCAAGGTTGCGGCTGTATGCAGAGAAGCCAGCGAGGATCATGCGGGGCTTTTCGCGGAGAGCGATTTCACGGACCTTGTCCATGTCGATGCGGCCAGTTTCCTTATCCACTTCGTACTGGACGAAGTTGTAGAGCATGCCGGAGAAGTTCACCGGATGGCCGTGAGAAAGGTGTCCACCGTGGTCCAGCTTGAGACCGAGGACCTTGTCACCCGGCTTGAGGACGCCCATGTAGACAGCGGCGTTTGCCGGAGAACCGGAAAGGGGCTGGATGTTTGCGTGGTCGCAACCAAAGAGCTGCTTGCAGCGTTCGATGGCGAGAGCTTCCA
>JAKSIB010000043.1 GCA_024399065.1 Fibrobacter sp.
TTTCTATCTTTACCGCTGTATGAAAAACGTAGATACTATTGCCGTTTTGGACTTTGGTGGACAGTACGCCCACCTGATCGCAAACCGTGTCCGCCGCCTCGGCGTTTTCACCGAAATTCATTCCCCCAACTGCGACGTTTCCGAACTGGAAGGCGTCAAGGGAATCATCTATTCCGGTGGCCCCTCCAGCGTTTATGCTGCCGACGCTCCGGAATACAATCCCGAAATCTTGAACCTGCCGGTGCCCAAGCTGGGTATCTGCTACGGTCATCAGCTTATCGCCCAGCAGCTGGGTGGTCACGTTGAACCGGGCAAGGTGAAGGAATACGGTATCGCCGACCTGATCGTTGGCGACGAAAAGTGCCCGATTTTGAAGGACCTGCCCAAGGCCTCCCCCATGTGGATGAGCCATGGCGACCAGGTGACCAAGCTGCCCGAAGGCTACCGCATTGTTGCAAGCACCAAGGACTGCGAAATTGCAGCCGTGGCTTTCGACGAACGCAAGATCTACGGCATCCAGTTCCACCCCGAAGTCACCCACAGTAAGTTCGGCATGAAGCTTCTCGAAAACTTCATCGACATTACCGGCGCTGAAAAGACCTGGAACATGCATAGCTACCTGCCCCTCATTACCGCCCGCATCCAGGAACAGGTGAAGGACCGCAAGGTGTTCCTGCTGGTTTCCGGCGGTGTGGACTCCACCGTGGCATTCGTTCTCCTGAACCGCGTGCTGGGCCCCGAAAAGGTTCTGGGCCTCCATGTGGATAACGGCATGATGCGTCTGGGCGAATCCCAAAAGATCATGGACTTCCTCAAGGCCGAAGGCATGAACAACCTTCAGATCCGCGACGCCAGCGAACACTTCCTGGCTAAATTGGCTGGCGTGACTGCGCCGGAAACCAAGCGCGGCATCATCGGTAAGGAATTCCTCGTCGTGAAGGACGAAGAAATGGCCAAGCTGAATCTTGACCCCAACCAGTGGATGATGGCTCAGGGCACTATCTACCCCGACACCATTGAATCCGGTGGCACCAAGAACGCCGACAAGATCAAGACCCACCACAACCGCGTCCAGGAAGTTCTGGACCTGATGGAAAAGGGCCTTGTACTTGAACCCCTGGCAGACCTTTACAAGGACGAAGTCCGCGCCCTGGGCGAAGAACTGGGCATTCCCCACAATCTCGTCTGGCGTCATCCGTTCCCGGGTCCGGGTCTGGGCGTCCGTCTGCTTTGCAGCGATGGCGTCCTGAAGGACGACATGGTCGCATTCGACGACGTGAAGGACACTCAGGGCGGCAGCCTCGCCGACTACCTGAAGGCAAACAACATTTCTGGCCGCATGCTCCCCATCAAGAGCGTCGGCGTTCAGGGCGATGGCCGTACTTACGCACAGCCGTTCCTTTTGACTACCGCCGGCCTCAGCTGGAAGGACTGCGAAAAGTTCTCCACCGAACTGGCTAACCGCTTCAAGGCAATCAACCGCGTGATCTACCAGATCGGTACCGTGGCAGATGAAGACCCGAAGCTTGTGGAACAGTACGCTACTCGCGAAAACTTCGATACACTGCGTAAGTTCGACGACATCTGCACCACCTTCCTGCAGGAAAACAAACTGTACGAAGAAATCTGGCAGATGCCCGTGGTATCCGTTCCGCTGCGCACCGCAGGCAAGCCCTGCATCGTGATGCGCCCGGTGAACTCCACCGAAGCCATGACCGCAAACTTCGCCGAAATCGACCAGGGCATGCTTGCAGGCCTCTGGCGCAAGTTCGAAGCAGAAGGCGCCGGCTCCCTGTGGTACGACGTCACCCACAAGCCCCCCGGAACCATTGAGTGGGAGTAAGCCGAGTGTCGCAGAAACAAGCTCGCTTGTTTCTATGACCGAGCCGCACGACCAGCGCTTGAGCCGAAGGCGAAAGCGCAATGGGAGTGATAGCGAAAAGCCCGGAAAACCTTGAAAACACTGGGTTTTCTGAATTTGAAAATCTCTTCTGATAACATTTTGATAACAGAACTCCGAATGAGCTTCATTCTTCGTACCAAGTGGTTTTGGGGGTTCATTTGCAATGCCTTCCCATTCAATCTGCTGAAAGGGCTTGTTATTGGCATCTTCACAATGATAGTCTATAAACACCTTAGCCCTGTACTGAAGGGAGTGTCCTTGTCATGAATAATAATGAATATCTTAAAATGCTGGTAGAAGATTTTCATTCCACAACGATTGCGACGATCGGAGCAGATGGTCATCCGCAAACCCGTATCATCGACATGATGCTATGGGATAAAGCCGGCGTATATTTTCTCACCGCAAAGGGGAAAGCTTTCTATGACCAGCTGATGGAACAGCTCTACGTGGCATTATCGGCAACAAAAGACAAAAAAGCAATTTCTCTGCGTGGAAAGATTGAAAATATTGGAAGCGAAAAGCTGAACGAGATTTTTGATAAGAACACCTATATGCAGAAAATTTATCCAGGCGAAACAAGAACTGCACTGGAAGTCTTTCGCATCTATGAAGCACAGGGAGAATACTTTGATATAAGTGACCCATCTCATATTGTGCGTGACTCCGTTCAAATCGGAAGCCCTGTTATGCAGCAGAGTGGATATTTGGTAGGAAAAGATTGTATCGGATGTAAGCTGTGCTATTCCGTATGTCCGCAGAAGTGTATTGATATTTCCAATACTCCTGTTGTGATCAATCAGAATCACTGTTTGCACTGTGGTCGTTGTGCAGAAATATGCCCGAAACAGACGATAAAGAAGGTTGGATGAACATGAACCAGTCTGAACGCAGAAGGTACCTGATCAGTGCTTTGCTGAAAGAAAACAGAAGATATGCAAAAATGCAGATTCCGAAAGATGCGAATGAACAGAGGCAGCTTCTGCGCTCTCTCATGAATGTTCGTTTTGCTGCACCGATTACGGAGGAATTTTCTGCTGTTCAGGATGAATACCTGCAAGAAGCAAATGCCGAAAAGGGATTTATAGCACTATCGGATATGGATGAGCTGCAGCCCGATCTGTTCCTCTGGCAGGGAGATATTACACGGCTCAAGGTCGGCGCCATCGTCAACGCAGCCAACAGTGGCATGACTGGCTGCTACCAGCCCTGCCACAACTGCATTGATAATTGCATTCATACTTATGCCGGAATTCAGCTTCGCAATTTCTGCGCGGAGCTGATGGAAAAACAGGGCTATGAGGAGCCGACTGGTCAGGCAAAAATCACCCCAAGCTTCAATCTTCCCTGTGACTATGTAATTCATACGGTAGGCCCGATCGTGCAGGGAATGCTGACACATCACCACGAAGAACAGCTTCGTTCCTGCTACGAATCCTGTTTGAAAATCGCAGATGAAAATAACGTGGAAAGCATCGCCTTCTGCTGTATTTCCACCGGTGTATTCATGTTCCCGAACAGACGGGCAGCGGAAATTGCGGTTCAGACTGTAAAGGAGCATAAGCAGACTACCGGAAGTCAGATCAAGGTCATTTTCAATGTATTTAAGGATACTGATTTGGAAATCTATAAGGGGCTTCTATCATGATTGGTAAGAAAAGGATCACATTTGAAGGCTTTTTAAGCGGCGTTCCCGCAAGAGACTACATCCTCCAGAAGATACCTTATGAGGAGCAGATCCGTCGGGCGGCGAAGATGATTCGGGAAGCCGACTATGTGCTAATCGGTGCAGGAGCAGGAATGAGCGCTGCCGCTGGTGCAATCTACGGCGGTGAATGGTTTAAGGAAGTTTTTTCTGATTTCCGAGCAAAATATGGTACTGGACCATATATGCAGGATATGTACAGTGCCGGATTCTACCCTTATCCCACAGAGGAAGCCTACTGGGGATACTGGTCAAAACAGTGCATGAAGGCCGGAATTGAAGCAGATCATACACCGCTGCACAAAACACTGCTGTCTCTTCTGGACGGCAAGAAAATCTTCTGTCTCTCCACCAATGCAGACGGCCAGTTTGAGAAAGCCGGTCTGCCTACAGATAAGATTTTCTGTACACAGGGCGATTATTTTCATATCCAGTGCGCGAGGGGCTGCCATCAGAAAAGATACAACTCGGTCGATCTCTTCAAGCAGATGGACGCAGAGCGAAAAGATTGCCTGGTCCCGTCTAAGCTGGTGCCGAAATGTCCGGTCTGCGGCGGATGCATGAACATGAATTTGCGTATCGACCAGTATTTTGTGCAGGATGAGGAATGGTATGAAGCAGAAAAGCGTTTTGGAGAGTTCCTGTCCGAAGCCATCGACTCCGGCAAAAATATCTGCCTGCTGGAATTAGGCGTCGGATTCAATACCCCGACAATCATCCGTTTTCCGTTTGAAAAGCTGATGCGGGAACATGAACGGATTTCCCTGGTACGGCTGAATTTGAATGAGACTGTGATACCCGAAAGCTTCGGAACAAGGGCTGTCGGAATCAATGCAGATATGAAAAAAAGCATTGAAGATATTTCCTTCAGTGTAAAGTCACGTTTCCCAGTATTAACGGCCTTCCTACTATAAACATCCATTTGCCTACTGCTTTTGGAAATCCTTCGCGGATATGCATAAAGTGAATAAAAGACCTTCATCTAAGCCTAAAAACACACAAACAAAAATATGTGGCACGCCCTAATATACATAGCAATGCTGAGCAAAGCCGCAGGATCAAATAGGTCCACAACTTTTTCATTTTTAGCCAAGTCTGAGTACGGATTTGGCGTTTTTGTTGCAATTTCGCCATTTTTCAAAAGTTTAACAAGTTCTGTGAACGTCAAGCAAGTATGATGCCTAAGATTGCAAATGCTATGCAAGTATGTCGCAGTGCTGCCCCAGCCTAGGCAAGATTTCGAAAAGTCACGAGGACAAAGTTCATGTCACAGGGGACAAAATCTGGGGAAATCTGCTGGACAGCGGATTCGTGTCTCCACACCTCTTTTTTGATCGTTTCAAATTTTTCCTACATTTCCGTACATGAATTTTCTAGAAGAAAAAATCCTCCGAGACGGGGTCATTAAGGAAGGCAACATCCTTAAAGTCGACAGTTTTTTGAACCACCAGATTGACGTGGACATTATGCGTCAGATGGCATACGAATTCCAGCGTCGCTATCGTGACGTGGAAATCAACAAGATTCTTACTATTGAAGCTAGCGGCATTGCCATCGCCACTTTGCTGGGTCACCTCTACGACGTGCCCGTGGTCTTCGCCAAGAAGAGCCAGACCGCCAACAGCACCGATGACAAGTACGTGGCACAGGCATACTCCTTCACCCACAAGAAGATGAACAACGTGTTCATTTCAAAGCCCTACATGAAGGCTACCGACAAGGTCCTGATTGTGGACGACTTCCTGGCGGATGGCGCTGCAGCCCACGCCCTTATCGACTTGGTACACCAGGCGGGCGGCACCGTGGCGGGCCTCGGCATCGCCATCGAGAAGGGCCAGCAGAAGGGCGGCGCAACGCTCCGTTCCGAAGGCTACCGCGTGGAATCCATCGCTATCGTGGACTCCATGGATTGGGAGACCCAGACCATCAGGTTCAGGGAACAGCCGGAACAGCCGCTGACCGACACCAATCTGAAACTAGGATAGGCTCCAGGTGCGACGTTAAAAGGCATGAGGAAAGTATGAAAGCTTCTGAAAATATCTACCAGTTGGACGGTCGTGTTCCTGTTCTACAGGCTGTTCCCTTCGGTCTGCAGCATGTGCTGGCCATGTTCGTCAGTAACATCACCCCCATCATCATTCTCGCAGGCGTGGTGGGCATCGACAAGGGCCTTACCGCAAGCCTCATCCAGAACTGCATGATCATCGCGGGCATCGGCACCATGATCCAGCTCTTCCCCGTCTGGAGGATCGGCGCCCGCCTCCCCATCGTCATGGGCATTAGCTTCACCTTCCTCTCCACCTCCATCTACATCGGTACCACCCAGGGCATGGGCACCCTCATGGGCGCTGTGATTATCGGCGGTATCGTAGAAGGTTTGCTGGGACTCTTCGCAAAATACTGGCTGAAGCTTGTTCCCCATATTGTGGCTGCCACCGTGGTGACCGCCATCGGCTTCTCGTTGCTCCCCATCGGAGCAAATTCATTTGCCGGCGGTCAGGGTGCAGCAGACTTCGGTGCTTCCCACAACTGGATCGTAGGCACCATCACCCTTCTGGCCTGCCTCCTGACCCAGGTTTTCGCCAAGGGCTTCCTCCGTTCCCTTTCCGTGCTGGTGGGCCTTGTGGTAGGCTACATCGTTTCCCTCTGCATGGGCATGGTGGACTTTTCCGGCCTTTCCAACTGCAGCATTATCGCCCTCCCCAAGATTCTCCCCTTCACTCCGGAATTCCACTTGGGCGCCATCCTTTCTGTAGTGGCCATCTTCCTGGTTTCTGCGACGGAAACTGTGGGCGATACCAGCGCCCTCGTCAGCGGAGCATTGAAGCGCCAGGTCCATAAGGATGAACTGGGCCGAGCCATCTCCTGCGACGGTTTCGTCAGCACCCTTTCCGGCATCTTCGGCTGCACCCCGATTACTTCCTTCAGCCAGAACGTAGGCCTGGCCTCCCTTTCCGGTGTCGTGAACCGCTTTACCATCGCCACAGGCGCAATCATTATGCTGCTGGGCGGCATTTTCCCGCCCGTAGGCACCCTCCTCACCACCATTCCGCAGGCGGTTCTGGGCGGTTGCACCATCATGATGTTCGGTTCCATCCTGTTCGCCGGTTTCGGAATGCTTGCCAAGGCAGGTTTCAGCCAGCGTAACATGATTATCGTGAGCCTTTCCCTCAGCGTAGGCCTGGGCTTCACTTCCGCCTCCCAGATGTTCAAGGTATTCCCCCAGATCATCCAGACCGTCTTCGCCGAAAACTGCGTGGCCGTGGTCTTTGTGCTGGCAGTAATCCTGAACCTGGTGCTCCCCAAGGAAAAAGAGGAAAAATAACCCCTCTAGAACAAAAAAACAGGTGCTAACCGAAGTCAGCACCTGTCATTGGGGGTTAGGAGGAACCATAATATAACAATCATTTTGCCAAAATTGTGTTTCCTCTTTGTAAAATATTGATTTGCAAACCGTTAGGCCGGTTTAAAGATTAGCGGTATTCCCACTTGGTGACAAACTGGTATTTGCAATCCAAAGTGTCGGACTGTTCGCCCCAATGGTCCTTGGAACCAGCAACAAACTCGATACCCTTATCGGCAATACCTCTGATGGGGCGGCTCATACCGGCAATGCCCCAAATTTCACGAAGGAAGTCATCACATTCTTCACGGCTCAGTTTCTTGTCGAGACCGGTCACCTTACCGCCCCACACATAGAGGCCGTCGTGAACGAAGGGTGCTGAATTGTAGAGGTCGTTCTTTTCCTGGAAATGAGGAACAAGACAAGTAAATATATCAGGAGCAGAAGCGCCGTCGGTCTTGAAGCCTCTCTTGAAGGTCACGTGCAAAATGAACTCACGTTCCTTGTTTTCGGAAGGGAATCGACGAGTGCCGATAATATCCACCTTTCGATCAAGCTTAAATGTGTAGATTCCACCAATTGCTTCCAATTCAAACGGAAAGTCAATATGAACAGACTTTACCTTGATGGAATTTCTCTTGGCATCCTTTGCGCCAAAAATCTTGGCCAAGGCACTCCAAATACTCATGTTGTTCTCCTCTTTTTTCCAAAAAACAACCTTGTTTTTCGGGTTACTTCTAAAAAGTAAGGAAATTATAATAAAACTTGTTCGAGACGCGGGGCTCAAGGACAAAGGTTTTTAATTTTTTATATTTGGAGCCGTAAAACAAGGAAGGCTCTTATGAAGTTCGAAGATATCATGAAGGAAGTTAAGTTCGAAGTAGAAGTGGACGGCGTGATGCTGGCCCCCGCTATTGTACAGGATGCCGACAAGGGCGACGTTCTCATGATGGCCTGGATGAACGAAGAAGCACTCCGCCGCACCCAGGAATGTGGCGAAATGGTCTTCTGGAGCCGTAGCCGCAAGGAATACTGGCACAAGGGCGACACCAGCGGCAACGTAATGACCGTGGTGGAATGGGCTACCGACTGCGATAGCGACGCCCTCCTTTTCAAGGTCCGCATGCAGGGTCCCCAGGTTGCCTGCCACACAGGTGCCCGCAGCTGCTTCTTTAAGAAGTGCGAGAAATAGGTTCGAGGCGCGAGGCGCGAGGCACGAGGTTCGAGGCGCGAGGCTTCAGGGGTATTTTCAAGAACAATGAATATTTCGCTAGCCGACATCAAGGAGACTATCCAGCGGAATGGCTGGAAGAACTTGCTGCTGGCGGTTTCCGGTGGGTTGGACTCCATGTGCCTTGCCCACTATTTTATTTGCAACAAGGATTCCCTGGGTATTGAATGGCTGGGGATCGCCCATGTGCATCACGGGCTCCGTGAAGGCTCCGCCGATTTGGACGCAGAACTTGTCCGAGAGTTTGCGGAAATGCACTGCGTTCCCTTTTTCTTGAAAAAGCTGGATGGGACGGCACTGAAGGCTGCAGAAGGTTCGCTGGAGAATAATGCTCGCGAAGCAAGGTACCAGGCACTGAAATCTATTGTTTTTGAACTGCAGGATAAGAATTACTTGGATTGCCACGGCTTTCAGCCTCGCAATGACATGCAAACAGTCATCGTAACGGCGCATCATGGGGGTGACCAGGCGGAAACGATCTACTTGAGGATGCGTCGGGGCGTCACCCTCGCTGGCCTGCGAGGAATCCAGGCTGTCCGCGAGGGGCGCGATGGTTCGCCATGGATTTTCCGCCCCTTCCTGAACATTTCCCGTGAAGAATTGACAAAGTACGCCAAGGATAACGATATAAACTGGCGTGAAGACGAAAGCAATTCCGATACAAAGTTCGCCAGAAACCAGATCAGGCACCAGGCCCTTCCCAATTTGGAGAGGGAAATCCCGGGAGCATGCGCGGGGCTGTGCAGAATCGCCCAGAAGGCCACACCCGCCTACGAAAAAGTCATGGCCGTCGCAGACAAACTATTCTCCCCCATGGTTGTTTCCAAGGAAAACGGACTTACCCTGGATACCAAAAAGGCCAAGGTTTCCCTGAAGGGGGGCGTGGACGAAATTTTCCGCCTGTGGCTGGACAGGCAGGGGTTCCGCTTTCCCATAGGTTGCTTCAAGGGCAAGGGATTCGTAAGCGAGATCCGAAATCTCTCCTACCGCACACGTTTCATCGTGAAAAACCGCCATATTATCAGGATTTACGATAAAAGGACCGCCATCGACATTTAAGAATTTGTATCTTGTCGGTGTATTGATTAAAGTATTGATTTTTGAACAATAAAAAGGACGATATGAGTCAACTTAAGGGCAAACCAACCCCTCCGTACAAGAACAAGAATTTTATCATCCTCATCGTGATGATCCTTTTGCTTTTTGTCATGTTCCCCCTGGCAGACCGCGAAGGCGAATCCAACATTACCCGCACCGAATTCTTGGCAATGATGGGTGACTCCACCAAGGTCATTACCGAACTTTCACTGCACAAGACCCCCGATGGCGTGATTATCGAGGGTGCCCGCGAAATGACCGCCGAAGAACAGGCCGAAGCCAAGAAGAACCAGAGCGTTCTGGCCAGGTTCACCCGCGCCGACGACAGCGCCAAGCCGGGAACCAAGCGTTTCACCAGCCACATGCTGGAAGTGAGCAACGAACAGATTACCGCCTGGGAAATGTTCAAGGGCGTCAAGGTCAAGGTGATTCACGAATCCAGCACCTGGATCGATTCTCTCATCGCCTTCATGCCGGCAATCCTCCTGATTGTATTCTTCTATTTCATGATGAACCGCCAGATGGGTGGTGGCAGCAAGGGTCCCTTCGCCTTCGGCAAGAGCCAGGCCAAGCAGCTGGACCAGAAGAAAAAGACCTTGTTCAAGGATGTGGCAGGCTGCGACGAAGCCAAGCAGGACCTGCAGGAACTTGTGGAATTCCTGAAGGACCCCAAGAAGTACGACGCCCTGGGCGGCCGTATTCCCAAGGGCGCCTTGCTGGTCGGCCCTCCGGGTACCGGTAAGACTTTGCTGGCACGTGCTGTTGCAGGCGAAGCTGGCGTTCCCTTCTTTAGCATGAGCGGTTCCGACTTCGTGGAAATGTTCGTGGGTGTGGGCGCAAGCCGCGTCCGTGACTTGTTCGAAACCGGCAAGAAGAACGCTCCCTGTATTTTGTTCATCGACGAAATCGACGCCGTAGGTCGCCAGCGTGGCGCAGGCCTCGGTGGCGGTCACGACGAACGCGAACAGACTTTGAACCAGTTGCTGGTGGAAATGGACGGCTTTACCGCCAACGAAGGCGTGATCCTTATTGCAGCCACCAACCGTCCTGACGTTTTGGACAAGGCATTGCTCCGTCCGGGTCGTTTCGACCGCCAGATCGTGGTGGGCCTCCCCGACCTGAAGGGCCGTGAAGAAATCCTCCGCGTACACTTGAAGAAGCGCAAGGTCCCTCTGGCCGACGACGTGGATGTAAAGGCCGTTGCAAAGGGTACCCCGGGCCTTGCCGGCGCCGACCTGGAGAACCTGGTGAACGAAGCCGCCTTGATGGCCGCCCGCTTCAACAACAAGAAGGTGACCATGCTGGACTTCGAGGAAGCCCGCGACAAGCTCTCCATGGGTGCAGAACGCCGTACCTTACTCATGACCGACGAGGAAAAGCGCCACACCGCCTACCACGAAGCTGGCCACGCCCTCATGACCTTGCTTTGCAAGAACAGCGACCCGCTCCACAAGATTACCATTATCCCCCGCGGCCGCGCCCTTGGCGTTACCATGAGCCTGCCGGAACGTGACCAGGTGAGCTACAGCCGCGAATACGCCGAAGAACGCATCATGATCATGATGTCCGGCCGCCTGGCTGAATTGATCTTCTTCAATCACCAGAGCACTGGCGCAAGTAACGACATTATGCGCGCCACGGAACTTGCCCGCAAGATGGTTACGGAATGGGGCTTCGACGAAGAAATCGGACCGGTCTGCTACAGCCGCACCGATGGCGAAGTATTCCTGGGCCGCGAGATCAGCAAGCCCAAGGAAATGTCCGAAATGATGGCCCAGAAGATTGATAACGCGGTAAACAGCCTCATCAAGAACCTGGACAAGCGCGCCAAGGACCTTCTGGAAGAGAACCGCGAACAGCTGAAGACCTTGGCAGAGGCTCTCTTTGAATTCGAGGTCCTGGACCGCGAAGAAATCGACAAGGTCATGGCCGGCGAAAAACTGGAAGGTACCAAGAAGAGCCGCCAGTACAAGGCCATGGAAGAACTTGCCGAAAAGCGCAAGAAGGAAAATACCCCGCCGCCGGACCCGGGCAAGCAGCCGCCCGTTGCACCTGCAACCGACGCACCGGTTACCGAAGTGAAGCCCGCCCCTGCCGAAGGTAACAAAACCGCCGACGCATCTTCCTCCGCCGACGCGTCCACTGCAACTGAAACCGTCGCAACCAAAACCGCTGCAGAAGCAAAAGAAGAACCGAAGGCCTAACATGCTTAACGAACTGCTGTCCAAATCCCGCGCACTCCCCTGGAAAGTCGGCAACGAGCTGCTTTCCTGTCAGCCAACGCCGCTGATCATGGGCATTGTGAACGTGACTCCGGACAGTTTCTTCGACGGCGGCCAGCACAACACTCTGGACGCAGCATTTGAACACTCCCTCAAGCTCCTGGACGAAGGCGCAATCATTCTGGACATCGGTGGCGAAAGCAGCCGCCCCGGAAGCACCCCCGTTCCCGTAGATGAAGAAATCCGCCGAGTCTGCCCCCTGGTGGAACGCCTGGTAGACTACGCCAAGACTTCCGGCCGCAAGTTCTACATTTCCATCGACACCGTCAAGGCCAAGGTGGCCCGCGAGTCCATGAAGCGCGGCGCACACATCATCAACGACATCAGCGCACTCACCATGGACCCCGACATGGTCCAGGCCGTTGCAGACACCGGCGCCTCCGTTGTGCTGAACCACATCCGCGGAAACTTCGGCACCATGCAGCAGGACTTCAAGCCCTACGAAAACGTGGTGAAGGAAGTCCACGACGAACTGATGGACCAGGTCCTCAAGCTTCTGGCCCTGAAGGTGGACCCCCAAAGAATTTGTCTTGACCCGGGCATCTGCTTCGGCAAGACCGCCCAGGACAATATCGACTTGATGAAGTCCGTAGAAGACTTTTTGGATGAAGGCTACCCCGTTCTTATCGGCAGCTCCCGCAAGTCCTATATCGGAAAAATGAAGGGTCTCGAAAACAGCGACCGACTGATTCCCACCGTTACCGCAGGCATTGTTGCCGCCCTGGGTGGAGCCAGCTGCATTAGAGTCCACGACGTTAAGGAAGCTCACGAATCCATGCTATACTTGGAGGCCATGACCAATGGTTCTGTTTAAGTTATTCGATATCATCGATGTTCGCATGGCAGATATTCTTGATATTCTGCTTATTTCCATTATTCTCTACTACATCTTCCTGCTGTTCCGCGGAACCCGCGCAGCCCAGATGCTTTTTGGTGGCATGCTCTTGATCCTCGCCTGGATTATTGCCCAGTGGTGGGAGCTCCACACCATCGTATGGCTTATCAGTAACCTGGCAACCTTGGGTATTATCGCCATCGTGATCTTGTTCCAGCCGGAAATTCGAAGCGCATTGACCCGAATCGGCCAGGCCGCAAGTAAGATGAATTTCCATAGCATGTTCTTCCATACCAGCGGCCTTGACGAAATCACCAAGACAATTTCTGCCGCAGCACAGGACCTGGCAAAGACAAAGACCGGTGCCTTGATCGTTCTGGAAAAGCGCGTGGGTCTTAAGAACTACGCCGACACTGGTGAAATTCTTGACGCCCAGATCAGCACTCGTCTTTTGCGCGCCTTGTTCTTCCCCAACTCCGCATTGCATGACGGTGCAGTGATCGTCAACAGCAAGCGTATCGTGGCTGCAGGCTGTATTTTGCCCATGCCCACCGGTAATGCAGAAAAGGAAGCCGGCTACGGTATGCGCCACCGCGCAGCAAAGGCCTTGGCCTCCGAATGCGACGCCCTGGTCATCGTCGTTTCCGAAGAAACGGGCTACATTTCCATTGCCTACCGCAACACCCTGCGCCGTAACATCAGCGTGCAGGAACTGAAGCAGGAAATCATCCGCCACTGGGGCGAACTTTTCAACGACGTACGCGAAACTGAAAAGGCAGAACTCTCCGCCGAAAAGAACGCATAAAGTCCAACGGGTTTCAAGAGAAATTTTATGAGCGACAATCAGAATACTCAGAACAACCAAGACGCACAGAAGAACAAGCGTAAAAAGAAGAACATCGCCATTCTCGTCTTGATGTTCCTTTTGCTGGTTTGCCTTTTCATTGCGCAGTGCCACCTGGACCAGATCAAGCAGGAAGCCTTGGCCAAGGAACAGGAAACCGCCCTGGAAATGCAGCGCCGTCACACTTTGGATAGCCTCCGTCAGATTGAAAAGATGCGTGCCGACAGCCTCCGCATCGCAGACTCCCTGGCAGCAATTCCCGTGGACACCATCGTTGCTGACACTCCGAAGCCGGAACCGGTTGTAGAACCGCCCAAGCCCCGCATCAACCGAGACAGCATCAAGCATGTTCGTGACAGCGTCAAGCACGTGAACGACAGCCTTGCCGCCGTCAAGGATTCCATCGACAGAGCCAACAAGGCTATTGCCGACAGTATCGCCGCCGCAGAAAAGGCTGCCGCCGAGGAAGCCGAAAAGAAGCGCATCCAGGACAGCATCCGCAATTCCGACAAGGTTCCTCCCGTCGCTGAAATCACCCCGCCGGCAGGCCGCTACTACGACCCCATCAAGCTGAAGGTGAAGTGCGACGAAATCAAGTGCAAGACCTACCTCTCCATCGGTGACACCATGAATCCTGTGGAAGCTGGCAAGGCCATGGAATACAACAAGACCGGTTCCGTTTTCTACTTCGCAGAAGACTCCGTCGGTAACCGTACCCCGTGGGAAGAAGCCAAGTACGACATGGCCAGCGACAACGTTTGCGGCAAGAACGCCTACCCCGTTCCCGTGGGCGGCAAGACCGTTTGCGTAGACGCCTACGAATACCCCAACAAGGCTGACGAAAATCCGAAGGACATGGTTTCCCAGGAAGAAGCCGTGGCCCTCTGCGCCAAGGAAGGCAAGCACCTCTGCTCCATCGATGAATGGCAGGCAGCATGCCGCGGCAAGGACAACTTCAAGTATTCCTACGGCGATAGCTACCGCCAGAACAAGTGCAACACCAACACCAAGACTGCAAAGCGCAGCGGCCGTAAGGACCAGTGCCGTAGCTGGTGGGGCATGTACGACATGAACGGAAACCTCTGGGAATGGACATCCTCCCCCAGCAAGGATCATCCCAACATGTTCCTGGTAGCAGGCGGTGCCTGGAATACCAATAACGGAAGTAAGTGTACTGAAAGCAAGTTCAGCTTCTATCCCCAGAACCAGTACCCGTCCGTGGGCTTCCGCTGCTGTAAGTAGGCACGAGGTTCCAGGCGCGAGGTTCGAGGTTCCAGGCTCGAGGTTCGAAGCCCTATTCAAGCAGTTCTACGTGAAGGTGTTCCGCGTCGCCTTTTTCCCAAAGAACGCGGCAAATACCTTTTAGCTTATCCTCGACGCCGGAGACAATCATCCGGCGTTTTTCAATGGGGATATACTTTATTCGAAAATCAATGGCCTTGTTGAAATAATGCTTTGAATTGCGGGCATGGTAAGGATAGTCGTTTCCGCTGGTAATCACGGGAACGTAGTCATCCCCCATTACGTTATGGAAAACATTGACCACGATGATACCCACGGTATCCATGACCGGTTCCAGACTTTCCAGGTAAACACCTTCCTTTTGGCGAGTGCGACGCACCAGCAAACGGTGCAGTTCCCTTTCATTAAAAGGACGCATCTTCAATTGCTTGAGATATTCCTCGGGTGACCAGGTGTCTTCTACGTATTTCGGCTCGTATTTCGGAATGGGACGGTCATTGGCCTTAATGAGATTATACACCCCAAAAAGCAGTAAAATGGCCAATACGGTCGCCAATAAATACAAATGTTTTACAAGAAACCTCATGTTTTCAGGGGGAAAAATAACTATTTTATGGGCATGAAAAAGATTCTCACAATTTCTGCTATTGCTCTTTCCTCCCTGATGTTCTCCGCTTGCGAAAACAATTCCGCAAACTACGCTGGTTGCTGGCTGGGTGAATCCAACATGGTTTTTGAAGTCCTGCCTGCAGGTGGTGAAAACTACACCATCAGAAACGTCAATGGCGACTTGAACGCAACCATCAACGACGGCAAGATCTGCGGCACCAATTCTCTGGACATGCTTTACTGCATGAGCGTCAAGGGCGACTCCGCCTACTACGAATTCGGCGGCATCACCACCGGTTACAAGAGAATTTCCAAGCAGGAATACGAAACAATTTTCGCTAGCCAGAAGAAAGCCGGCATTAGCGACGCTGAATAATTTTCTATGGAGATCCGAGGGAAAACTCGGAAATAAAAAAGCTCGGGTTTTACCCGGGCTTTTTTTATTGAGCGTTCGCAGGTCAAGCCTGCGGCGTTTCAAATTTACTTAGCTTCGTTCATCACTTCAAGCACAAGCTTTTCTACAAGTGCCTGGCTGGGAGCGCCGCTCCAGACGCGTTTGATGTAACCATTCTGATCCAACAGCATGAGCGTGGGAACCGCGCGAATTCCATAACGACGCCAAAGGTCCTGTGTGCCGTCGCGATAAAGCGGGTACGGAGACTTATGCTGTTTCGAATAGAAGGCGTTCAAGGTGTTTACATCTTCGTTGGAAATGCCGATGACTTCAAGGCCCTGGGACGCATACTTGTTGTACACGTTTGCGAGTACGGGCAAGGTCTTGCGGCAAGGACCGCACCAAGTTGCCCAGAAGTCCAACAAGGTGGCCTTAGGCTTTGCCTGACGCTTTTCGCCATTCTGGTAGAAGTTTGCCTTGAACTCAGCAATCTTGCTTCCGATGGCGGAACCCGTCAAACTACTGATATCGTCGGGACGGTCCGTCAGTTTCACATTCAAGTTCTGCTTCTTGCCTTCACGAAGAATTTCAAGCTTGATGCTCTGACCAGCCTTACCACTGGAAACCACATTCTGGATCTGGGACATATCAGTAAGGGCGGCACCCTGCACGCCGATAATCTGGTCTTCAGCCTGAATACCGGCATTGAAGCAACCGGAATTAGGATGAACGCCCTTCACCACCAGGGACAAATGATTTTCGTAGGTAGCCTTCTTAAAGGTAAGGCCAAGCCACGGCACTGCACAAGAGAAACTTGTGGCAAGAGCAACCAGCAATACGGATAACTTAAAGCACTTCATTGAACGCACTTATTTTAGAACAGAAGGACGCCGATGTTGAAATGGGCCAGAAGGTTTGTTTCGCGATTCAGGAACTTGTCCTCGTCGTCTTCCACAATGCCTTCGCCGAACATGTAACCCACGCTGATTTCCAGACGGACAAGGAAGCTAGCCTTCTGGAGGGGCATAAAGTCGCGGCCGTAGCCAACGGAAATCATGGGAGCCACATTCAGTTCGTCGTAGTTCTTCACAAAGACTCCGGAAAAACTTACCTTGACATAGTCATCGTAAGTCAGTTCCATCAAGGAGCCGCCAAAGAAGAATCGCCAGTCGACGCCGGCACCAAAGACACAGCCCGGAAAAAGGGCGTTGGCAGACAAAGCCAAGGAATTGTGCTTGCCCAAACGGTATTCGCCTTCCACATTCACGCCCACATCAATGGAACGAATGTAGTATCCCAAGTCCACGGATCCACCATAGAACCATGTGGGAAGTTCACGGACTGGTTCAGCCTTTGCGGCAGCACCTTCATCAATGAAGAAGCCTGCCCAGGAGGAGGAAACCACCATAGCGAGCAAGAACAAAATCTTACGCATTAGTCAACCTTTGTCTGCTTCGGGTTACGGTCATCGTATTCAGCCAAGGTTCTGTAGCCTTCTTCAAAGAGGGCGGCTTCCAGTTCCCTGCGCATGGCGTGGGCAGCCATCCAGCGGAAAGCAACCACGGAGTAGCACTGCACGGCATCTACGCCCAACTTGATCAAGTCGTAAATCTTGAAACCATGGTCAATACCGCCACAGGCAATGACGCTCATCTGCGGATAGTGTTCGCGAATGTACTTCACGTTCCACAGCATGTTTTCATAAAGGGGACGGCCAGACATACCGCCACAGTCACCATCGGCACGGAGCGGGGTCAAGTCTTCGAACTTGGTCTGCACCGGAAGTTCGCTGATTTTCTTGGTGGGGTAAGTATTGCCCACCACAACGCCATTGACGCCGGTACGGACCAGCATATCCATGATGTTCACCAGGTGACGTTCAGAAAGGTCCGGACTGATCTTGGCGTAGACAGCCTTACGCAAAGTCTGGGAGTTGCGGAACTTCATGATTTCGTCGAAAATCTTTTCGGTGAGAGTCAAGTCCATGTCCACGCGGGATTCACCGGTGTTGGGGCAGCTCACGTTGATTTCGATATAGTCGCCGGCCTTGTAGGCAATTGCGAAACTTTCTACAACGTCCTTCAGCTTTTCGTTTTCGTCGGTAAGGCCCGGGGTTTCTGCAACGGAAACACCGACGCACATGCCCACCTTGTGAGCCTTCATCAGCTGCTGGTCAACGCGCTTGGCAATGACTTCAACACCTTCGTTATTCAAGCCCATGCTGTTGTGGATGGCACGTTCGTTTTCCAGGAAGCCGATACGGGGGCGATGGGTGTTACCTTCGCGGTAGTTGCGAGTAGCAGTACCTACGGAAATACCACCGAAGCCCATGTTGGCATAGTCGCAGATGCGCTTGGCGGTCTTGTTTGCACCGGCAGCCAGGATAATGGGGCAACCGAAATAAAGGGAATTGCTATGGTCCGGGAAAGTCACCACACGCTTCAGGGTCTTCTTCTTGTCGGGATGACCGCCCATAAAGGGAATGAAGGGTGCGAAATGAGCCACATGCTTCAGGGAGTCGTGGCGGAATTCCGGGTTGTTATGAAAAATCTTTCTAATCAGAGCAAGGACTCTATCACCAAAATTAAGGTAGTATTCGTGATTGACACATTTAAAACTCATAGTCTATCCTCAAAGGGTTGGCTGTACCTATAAAATAGAAAATAGTTTGCTATTTTAATGTAAACAATTATTGGAGATGGATATGGAACAACAGCTTAAGAAAATCATTCACGACAACATGCCCCAGTACATCGAAAAACTGAGCAAACTTGTCAGTATTCCTTCCATCAGTTTTGACAATTTTGACCAGAAGTTTGTTCTGGAATCTGCCGAGGCCGTGAAAAAGATGTTCCTGGAGGCAGGACTTTCCAATGTGCAGTTCCTGATGCCTCCCAGCGGCCGCCCCACGGTCTATGGCGAAAGCCTCACCAGCCCCGACAAGCCCACCATCTTGCTGTACGCCCATCACGATGTGCAACCGCCTATGCGCGAAGCCTTGTGGAACACCAAGCCTTTCGAAGCTGTTATCGGCGACAACGGTGAACGTCTTTTCGGCCGAGGCACTGCCGACGACAAGGCAGGCATCATTACCCATTTGGCAGCCCTTGAACAGGTCCGCGCCCTCAAGGGTAACGACGGTCCTAACCTGAAGTTTATTATCGAAGGCGAAGAAGAATCCGGAAGCGCAGGCTTTGCACAGATCCTCTCCCAGCATGCAGAACTTTTGAAGTGCGACGCAGTGATTGTTGCCGACCTGGGCAACTTTGCCAAGGGCACTCCCTCCATCACCACCACACTTCGTGGCATGAGTGCCGTTTCTGTAGAATTGAAGGCCACCAAGGCTCCCCTCCATTCCGGTTCCTGGTCCGGCCCCATTCCCGACGTGGCCCAGGTTCTCTGCCGCATGATCGCTAGCCTGACCGATGGCACAGGCAAGATCCTCATCCCGAATTTCGAAGACTCCATGGTCCCGCCCACCGCTGAAGAACTTGAATCCTACAAGAGTCTGGGCATGACCGAAAAGATTTTCCGTAACGACGGCGGCGTTCTGGACAGCGTGCAGCTCCTGGTCCCCGAAGATGAAATCCTCCTTGCCAACTGGCGCAGGCCTTCCATTACGGTAACCGCCATGGAAGTGGGCAGCCGCCTGAACGCAGGCAACGTTCTGCAGGACTCCGCCTACGCCCGCATCGGCATCCGCCTTGCTCCGGGCATGGATGCAGAACACTGCACAGACTTGCTGGTGGATTTCCTCAGGAAGCAGGTTCCCTACGGTCTGGAAATCAAGTTCGATATCGAAGACGGTGCAAATCCCTTCGTGACGGATACCACCCACCCCTTCTTCCAGCTGATGAGCAAGTCCATGGGTGAAGCCTACGAATCCCCCACCAAGTTCATTGGCTGCGGCGCAAGCATTCCTGGCGCAGAACTTTTCCGCAAGACCTTCGGCGACATTCCTATTCTCTTGACTGGTCTCGAAGATCCTGAATGCAACGCCCACGGCGAAAACGAAAGCCTTTACCTGCCCGACTTTGAAAAGGGTATTCTGGCAGAAACCTTGTTCTTTGGCGGTCTGTAATGATGAAGCTTGCAAAAAAGCGCCTGGTTGTTTTGACGGGTGCCGGCATCAGTGCGGAATCCGGACTGCGCACCTTCCGCGGAAACGACGGGATGTGGGAGCATGAAAGCATTGACGACGTGTGTACGCCCGAGGGTTACTTCCGCGACAAGAAGCGTGTGAAGGATTTCTACAACTTCTTGAGGGGCGGCCTGAAGGACCACGAACCTAATGCAGCCCATATTGCGTTGGCAGAACTGGAGCACCGCCTGAAAGACGACTTCCTGCTGATCACCCAGAACGTGGACAACCTCCACGAACGTGCCGGCAGCTGTAGGGTCTTGCACATGCACGGCGACCTGATGCGCCTTACCTGCGAAAGGAATCCGGAACACAAGTTCATCTTCAATGAAGACGAAACCATGGAAACCCGCTGCCCCTTCTGCGGTGCCATGAGTCGCCCCGACATCGTTTTCTTCGGGGAACAGCCCTTGTACATGGACCAGATTCAAGATGTTTTGCAGCAGTGCGAAGAATTTGTGTACATCGGCACTAGTAGCGTTGTCTACCCCGCCGCAGGCTTTAAGAGTTTCGCTCATTCCTACGGTGCAAAAGTCACCTGCCTGAATTTAGAAGTTCCTACTAGAGACCCCTACACCGACGTTTGCATCCAAGGCAAGGCCACGGAAATCGTGCCCAAGTGGTGCAAGGAATTCAAGTAACGGATTCTATTCCTATAAAAACAGCCGCGAACTTTCGCGGCTTTTTCTTTTTTTAAAGAGAGAAACAACGGGCTTTGTGTTCACCAGAAACAAATTCCGGAGGAAGCTCATTGGAACGGCACTTGGCCTGAACTTCGGCGCTGCAGGCGGAACACTTTTCGCAACGGTCTGCAAAACGGCAACCCGTCACAAAATCCTTGGGGTGGGGCACAGAACCCGGAATAGATTTCAACGTGTGCATTTCGCTGTGGCTTTCGGGAATTGCAGCAAGCAGACCCTGAGTGTAGGGATGCAGCGGATTACGAATCACTTCGCGAACGGGGCCCACTTCCACAATGCGGCCAGCATACATCACAGCAACACGGTTAGCGTACTGGGAAACGATACCCATGTTATGAGTAATCAAAAGAACTGCCGTTCCCGTACTTTCAGCCATTTCCTTAAGAACCGCAAGAACCTGGGCCTGCACAGTTACGTCCAGAGCCGTGGTAGGTTCATCGGCAATAATCAGCTTAGGCTTAGGCAGCAGAGCCATCACAATGCAGATACGCTGCAGCATACCACCAGAAAGTTCATGGGGGTAAGAATTCAGAACACGATCCGGGTCGGTGAAGCCAGCAAGGTTCAGCATGCGGCGGATTTCAGCAATTTCACTCTGGCTGTCATCCCGGGCGCTTGTCCTCGCTTGACGGGGATGACCCGGCTGCAACACACTTAGAAACTTGTTTCTTAGTGTGGCTGGTCCCCGTAGGGGGAGGATCTCCTTTTTCGCGCTGAACTTGAAAACTTCCATCAACTGTTTCTTGATGGTCAGCACCGGGTTCAGAGCTTGCATAGGCTCCTGGAAAATGCAGGCGATTTCGGAACCGCGAATATTCTGCAAATCCTTGAGAGCAAGAGTGGACAAGTCGATGGTCTTGTCGGAGTAAATAAATTCCACGGAACCGCTGACGATTTTTGCGGAAGGCTGGGGCAACAATCGCAAAATGCTCATGGCGGTCACGCTCTTACCGCAACCGGACTCGCCCACCAGCGCAAAGAATTCGCCAGGATAAATTTCGAAGGAAACACGGTCCGTCACCTGAACAGGCGTAGCATTCTTCTGGCCGTTGCCAAAGGCAACAGACAAATCGCGAACTGCAAGAACCGGGGTTTCGGTTCCGCTGGGTACTGCACGATCTGCAACGCACTTTTCAGAATTCATTTCGGACACGTTCAAACCTATTTCTTCAGGAAAGCCTTGATTTCATCAAGACGCTTCATTGCCAATTCGCGACCTTGGTCATACACGCGCAGCAACTTCACCACGTCATTTTCCGTGCGGCCAATACCGAGGGACTCGTCAGGACACAACACCATCACGTTGCCCTGCTTTTCCTGCTCGAAGACATAGCGGGTTTCTTCATTATACATGATGTGACGATTAGCCACCGCATCCACCAACTTCGGGTACTTGCGGTACACCAGGCGCATAATAGGCACCAGCTGGTTTTTCTTCTTTTCGTAGCTGCGGGGCTGCGTAAGAATCACGATATTGCGATTGAAGCCGATGGATTCAAAATACTGAAGCGGAATGGAATCTGCGATACCGCCGTCCATGTACTTGTGACCCTGAATGTCCACCAGTCTTGCAGCCAAAGGCATGGAGGCTGATGCGCGCATCCATTCCAGATCGTCGCCCAAACCGTCGTTCATCTTGAAGTAAGCGGCCTCGCCCGTTTCGGCGTTGGTTGCCACCATGTGGAATTCCATGGGGTTCTTCACCAAAGCATCGTAATCGAAGGGATCCAACACGCGGGGAATCTGCTTGTAGCAGAAATCGGCATCGTACAGGTCGCCAGTCTTGATCAAGTTACTGAAACTGCAGTAACGCTTGTCCTTGGCAAAACGAAGGTTGTAACGGAGGGCACGACCAGGCTGGCGAGACTTCATGTTGCATCCGAAGCAGGCACCGGCAGAAACGCCAACAGCGCCATCCACTTCGATTCCCTGCTCCATCATCACATCAAGAATGCCGCAGGTGAAAAGGCCGCGCATCGCACCACCTTCTAGAATCAAGCCAGTCTTAATTTCGCTCATGTATCCTCCAAGCCTAAATGTAACGGTCGCCGGACTTGGGGTCCATGGCATCACGGACACCTTCCCCAACAAAAGTGGTCAAAAGCAAAGTCACAAAAAGGGCGAGAACAGTGCTAATGGAAATCCAAGGTGCATAAAGGTTGTTCAAGCCCTGGCTCATCAGTTCGCCCCAGCTAGGTGTAGGCGGTTGCAGGCCGAAGCCCAGGAAGTCCAGAGAAGTCAAGCTACCGATACCGCCAATCAAGGTGAAGGGGAACAACGTGACCACCGGGGTCATGGCGTTGGGCAGAATTTCCTTGAAGAAAATATGACGGTGCCCCAGGCCCAGAACCTTTGCAGACTGCACATAGGTCATGCTGCGGAGCTTCAGAAATTCACCGCGCATGTAGTAGCTGAGGGAAATCCAGTTGAAGGCGGCCATAATCAAAATCAAAAGCCAGAAGCTACGGCCATAAATACTGCCAATCAAGATCACCACGTAGAGCATAGGCAGCGAAGACCAGATTTCGATAAAGCGCTGCATGCCCATATCCCAGAACTTGCCCAGGTAACCCTGGATACCGCCAATGACAATGCCTAGGAAAGTTCCAAGGACTGTAAGCAGCAAGCTGAAGGAAATGCAAATACGGAAACCGTGAATCAAGCGAGCCAACACATCGCGGCCGTTGGCATCGGTACCCAGCCAGTGCTCGCTGCTGGGAGCAAAAGGAGGAGCGCCGTCACCGCTCAGGTCCGCCTTCAGCGGGTCGTGAGCCACAGGAGGCATGATGGCCCAAGTCTCGGGGCAACCGCCTGCACGGGGGAAACCGTCAGCCGCGTCTTCTTCGCATTCACGGACGTCGGCAAAAAGCTTGGCATAATCCTGCTCCGTATCGTAACTGCCCCCGAAGTCCTTTTCACTATAGCGGGCAAATGCGGGGAAATAAGTCTTGCCCTGGTAACGCAGGACCAGAGGTTCGTCATTCACCGTCCAGGGGCTGGTCAGGGAAAGCAGGTAGACCACCACAAGAACGATCAAGGAATAAAACGCACGTTTATTCTTGCGGAAGCGCTTCAGGCGGTTCTTGGTTTCTGTGGTCAGGCGAAGTTTCATCTATGGGCAATATAAAAATAAATGTTAATCACGCATGATGATATGGAGATTAAAAAATCAGCAAATGGCGTCATTTTTCATAAATGATGTCACCAAATAATAAAAAAGAGGCCATACGTGACAATATTTTTAATTTATCTGAAGTAATTAATCTTTAAACTGGCAGAAATTCAGGTGAAGTATGTCACCATTTATAACAATTTTGCAAATTAGTGACATTTTAGAGTTAGATACAAACCATTTTTAGGGAAAAATCAGTTACTTTGTATAAAAATTTTGTCACCAAACTACAAAAAACTCAACTTCAGTGACAAAAAACTCAAAAATCGCTTTTACAAAAGAAAAAAAACAAAACTATATTAAGCCTCAAAACCATAAAGGATTTGCTTAGTGCGCAGACAAGATAACCAGCGAAATCGAGGAAACGACCCGGAGTTCAACCGCGGATTGGACGCTGAACACGCCGACGAGTTCAAAACAAACGAATCCGGAAGCAAAAAGCGCGAAGCTCGCGGGGAAAGAGGCCTCAAGGAAAACAAGGTGCAGAAAGAACGCTGCATTCTTGTGGGCATCGCCACCCCGAAAATCCGCTCCTGGCTTGCCACCGAGCAGTTGGCGGAACTTGGCCGCCTGGCAGAAACCGCTGGCGCCGAAGTGGTGCAAAGTTTCTTGCAACGCGTGCAGCAGTTTAACGCCGCCACCCTCATCGGCGAAGGCAAGGTTCACGAAATCAAGATGGCTCTTGAGGAACTTGACGCCAAGATGGTGGTTTTCGATGACGACCTCAGCGGCTCCCAGGTGCGCAATTTGGAGCAGCGTCTGCCGGGCATCAAGGTGCTGGACCGCACCGGTTTGATTCTGGATATTTTCGCAAAGCATGCTGTCACTGCCGAAAGCCGCCTCATGGTGGAAGTGGCCCAGCTGCAGTACATGATGCCCCGCCTCACAGGTGCATGGACTCACCTTTGCCGTCAGCATAACGGCGGTATCGGCACTAAGGGTCCTGGCGAAACCCAGTTGGAAACGGACCGTCGAATGATTCGTAAGCGAATCCAGGAACTGAAGAAGAAACTTGAAAAGATCGAGGACGCCCGCGAGCAGCAGGCAGAAAACCGCAACGACATTTTCCACATGGGTATCGTGGGCTACACCAACGCCGGCAAGTCCACTTTGACAAACCGCCTTACCGGCGCCGACGTTTATGTAGAAGACAAGCTCTTCGCCACCTTGGACAGCACCACCCGTAAACTGTTCCTGGACGGCGAGAACATTATTTTGTCTGACACTGTGGGATTTATCCGCAAGCTCCCCCACAACCTGATTGAAACCTTCAAGAGCACCCTGGGTGTGGCCGCCCACGCCGACTGCATCCTTGAGGTGGTTGACGGAAGCGCCCCCGACTACCGCGAACATCTGGAAGTGACCCACAAGACTTTGCAAGGAATCATCAGTTCCGAGACGCCGCGAATCCGCGTGTTCAACAAGGTGGAAACCTGCGACGAAGCCCGCCGTAACGAACTTCGCGAGAACTATCCCGAGGCCATTCAAGTCAGCGCCAAGGAAAACATCGGCATGGAACTGCTGCGCACCGCCTTCAAGGAACAGCTGGCCGCCTGGCACAAGAAGCGCGAGGCCGCAGCCGCCCAGATCAAGGAAGAAGTGGAATCGCCGTGGCCCGCCCACCCCGCCGATTTAGACAAAGGCCGCATCACATCCCCATAAAAAAAACAAACCATTTGATGGTGAACTTGTTTTTTTTAATAGAGGGTTTTCCGCAAGCCATATCCAATAACTGGTGAAATAAATATACACTCTTTTTGCAAACGGTAGGCAACCGCCATTTGTCACAGAAGTGTCACAGTCATGTCACAGTTCTGTCAAAAAAAGTGGGAAAATGCTCAAACGCTGTCGGAGCACTATTCCTCAAACGGGAAAGTGCCCCAAACGCTGTCGGAGCACTATTCCTCAAACGGGAAAACGCCCCATTCGCTGTCGGAGCACTATTCCCCAAACGGGAAAGTGCCCCATTCGCTGTCGGAGCACTATTCCTCAAACGGGAAAGTGCCCCAAACGCCGTCGGAGCACTATTCCTCAAACGGGAAAGTGCCCCAAACGCCGTCGGAGCACTATTCCCCAAACGGGAAAACGCCCCATTCGCTGTCGGAGCACTATTCCCCAAACGGGAAAGCGCTCATTCGCCGTCGGAGCACTATTCCCCAAACGGGAAAGCGCTCATTCGCCGTCGGAGCACTATT